>CAMBYS010000040.1 GCA_945872165.1 uncultured Clostridia bacterium
AAACGGCAATGTATCGAGTAGGAACAGAATAAAGGCTATTTATTCAGAGGTTCCATAGACATGTACTCAGTCCCGTCTGATTTTCTCTGTCGTCGGTGGTCCGTTATAATTCATATATTTCCCACCGGTTTTATATGTTTTAATACACTATACTGCATACTATACTGCATGCCGGGCGTTCTGGCAAGAGAAATTTTTGCAAACGTTTGCAGCAGTTTCCTGTACTGCCTCCAAAAAGGTAAAACGCCTGATTTTCAGCAAATCAGGCGTTTGGATATCATGTTCCCTCTGTTGATGGGCTATCTTGTAACCGAATGAATCCAGCGGTAGGACTTGGTACGCAGATATACCACGGGTATCTTGCCGATCTGATCCATCTTCAGGCAGAAAAATACCACCACCGGCGGAAAATCAAAAACAAAGGCGGACAGGAAGGCACAGGGCAGACAGATCAGCCAGGTCCAGATGTTATTGTTGATCATGGCAAACCGGGTATCTCCTCCTGCACGCAGAATGCCGCAGTCGGTTGCCATCTGATAACAGGTTCCCACCGTGGTAATGGCGAGAACCGTGATAAACTGCCGGGTGAGCTGGGCTGCCCGCGGGGTGAGTGTGGTGTAAATACGCAGAATCGGCCACTGGGACAGATACAAGACAATGCCTGTGACAATCCCGATGGCAAGAAAAATCCATTGCAGCGTGTGTATCAGCGGCTTTACACCCTCCACCGGATTATCTTCATGTTCCCCCAGCGTCTTGCCGGTAACAATTGCCGCCGCACTGGCAGCTCCATAGCCGATGACGGAAATAATCTGATAGACAATCACAGAAATGGAATTGGCAGGCAATATGGAGGCGGCATCCTCCATATTGCCGATGATTGCCGTCTGTACAATGGAATTGACACCCCACAGTGCCTGAACAATGAGCAGCGGCAGGGAAATGCGTACATAATCCGGCATATATCGTTTGTCAATGCACACCAGCTTTTTCAGGTTCAGATTCAGCGTATGCTCCCGGAATTTCAGGAACCAGAGGACAATCAGCAGCTCCACAGAGCGGGAAACCAATGTGGCAATGGCCGCCCCCCGGACTCCCAGTGCCGGTGCTCCGAAATGACCATAAATCAGGATATAATTCAAAACAATATTGATGCAGAGGGTAGAGCCCGCCAGCATATACCCGATTTTGACAATGCCAATGGATCGCAGTGACGAGGCCAGCATATTGGTTCCTGCAAACAGGATATAGGTAAAGCAAATAATTTTCAGATATTTCAGGGCTTCTGCCGCGACAGCTGCATCATTGGTCATCAGTCCGATCATCTGCCGTGGAAACAGCAGGGCAATCAGGAACAGTACCAGTGCCATACCGCAGCCAAAGCGCAGACCACAGCCGATAATGCTTGGAATCGGTTTCAATTCCTTCTTTCCCCAGTAACGGGTTCCCAGAACAACAATACCTTCACTGACACCCACCACCAGCATCTGTAAAAAGAACTGATATTGGTTGCACAGCGACACGCCGGACAGGGCATCCTGGGAATATCGTCCAATCATAATGTTATCCGCCAGATTGACGGAATATGTCAGCAGATTCTGCAGTGCAATACTCAAGGTCAGTCCCGCAAAGGATTTGTAAAATCTCTTATCCCGTATCATGCCATAACACTCCTTTTTTCAACCCGGAAAACCTGTATTCCCCCGGGATTTTCTTTTTCTGGAGTTATTATAGCATATATTTCCCATAGATTTCCGACCAGTTTATTTCGATTTTATGCTTTTATTTTCCCGTTGTCTGGTTTCCCTTTGATCTCAGGATACCCAGCAGGGAATATCGGATGGTATCTGCAATATATCGAATGACAACCTGCCGGTCACGGTGTTCCCGTTCCTTGATCCAGTTAATCATCATACCGGCAATGGCTTCCATATAAAACTGGCTGAGGAATTCTTTATTTCCTGGGCAAGCCGATTTTCTACATTGCCTATCTGATTATCAGCTCCATCCAGCTGGGCGCTACGGTGGATTATGCCATTCTGATGACAGACCGCTATAAGGAAAACCGTCTGGAGATGGACAAAAAATCCGCAGTCATCTGTACCATTTCCAATGTTACCGTTTCGATTCTGACCTCAGGCAGTGTTCTCACCGTTGTGGGCCTGCTGCTGGGCTATATTTCCAGCAATCAGCTGCTGGCACAGCTGGGTATTTTTATCGGCCGCGGTGCCATTTTCTCTCTGCTGATCGTCCTGTTTGTCCTGCCCGGACTGCTGTATCTATTTGACCATCTGGTCATGCACCAAAGCAGCATTTTTGTCCGGCAGGCAAAACGAAAAATCCATACTTCTGTTGACCAGACACAGGGATAACCAAAAACATACACAAAACGGCAGCCCGAGGCATCTGCTCAGGCTGCCGCTGTTTTTTTATTTTTCTGATAACTGCTTTCCGATTTTCTGTGCTGTGGGAGTAGCTGCCAGACCATCCTGGCTGGTTTCCCGCAGGCAGCCCGGCAGCAGCTTGCCAATCCGCCGCATGGAATCAATCACTTCATCAGGAGGAATCACACTGCGGATACCTGCCAGTGCCATCTGGGAGGAAACCACCGCATTGACTGCACCGGATACATTGCGCTTGATACAGGGCACCTCCACCAGTCCTGCCACCGGATCACAGGTCAGTCCCAGCATATTTTTCAATGCCAGCGCAGCGGCATGGAGAATCTCTTCCGTATTGCCGCCCTCCAGATAGGTGACCGCACCTGCTGCCATGGCACTGGCGGAACCAATCTCTGCCTGGCAGCCGCCTTCTGCGCCGGAAATGCTGGCGCTGGCAGCAATCACCTCTCCGATGCCTGCCGCTACAAACAGAGCTTCCGTCATGCGGTCTTCCCCGGCTTCTTTCTGCTTTTCATAGGTCAGCAGAACCGCCGGAATCACGCCGCAGGAGCCGGCTGTGGGGGCAGCCACAATGCGTTTCATACAGGCATTGGATTCTGCCATTTTGACTGCCTTTTCCATCACCTCTGTCAGGAAATCTCCGATCAGACGATTTTCCTGTCTGCGGAACTGCTCCAGTCTGGCGCCGTCTCCGCCTGCCATGCCGCTTGCGGAACGCAGCTCCGGCGAGTAGGACTGATCTGCTTCCCGCATCGCCTGATACATGCTGCGCATCATGCCAAAGGATTCCTCTTCCGATACATTCCGTTCCTGCCGGTCATCCTGCATGACAACCTTCCAGAACGGAAGATTCTTCTGCTGTACCCAGTCTGCAATCTCCTGTAACTTATGAAATCCCATGGTTTATTCCTCCTCCAGACTGTAATAGGTCACTTTGTGCACACCCTCCAGATGCCGCAGCCATGCAATGGACTCCTTGGGCACCTCCTGGTCACATTCAATGACCATTACCGCATTTCCGCCGCGGCTGGCACGATACAGGCGCATTTCCGCAATATTCACCGATTTATGGGCCAGCATACTGGTGACCTCTGCAATATGCCCCGGCTGATCCTGGTTATGCACAATCAGTGTGGGATAATCCCCGGAAAAATTCGCCGACAAATCATCAATGCTGGCAATATTGATACGGGAGCCGCCAATGGATTCCGCTACTACCCGCAGTTCCCGCCCGTCAATGCCGGTTAATACCAGCAAAACGGAATTGGGATGGGCTTCCCGTAAATCCGCTTCACCAAAGGAAATGGCAATGCCCTGCTGCTCCGCAAGCTCCAGACTGTGGGGAATACGGGTATCATCCGGCTTCATACCCAGCAGACCTGCCACCAGTGCCAGATGGGTACCATGTCCCTTTCCTGTCAGCAGGAAGGAGCCATACAACAGAATTTCCGCCTTCCGGATCGGTTCTGCCAGCAGCTTTCGGGCAACATATCCGATTTTGACTGCTCCTGCCGTATGGGAACTGGATGGTCCGACCATAATCGGGCCAACAATATCAAACAGATTCATGGTTCTGCTCCTTTTGTTTTTTCTTTATTGTATGCTGTTTTTCCAATCTGTCAATGGCACAAAATGACCATTACCTGTTCCATTTCTCTGTCTGCAAAAAAAACAGAGCGACAGGTTCTGTCCCTTCCTGTCACCCTGTTTTGCGAACAAGCAATATTGTCTGATATCCTGTATATGAGCCTCATCCTGT
Source organism: uncultured Clostridia bacterium (assembly GCA_945872165.1). GTDB lineage: Bacteria > Bacillota > Clostridia > Oscillospirales > Butyricicoccaceae > Butyricicoccus_A. Next base: position 4,162 of record CAMBYS010000040.1, read on the forward strand.
GTGCACTGCAGCAGCCGGATCTCCGGGAATCTTCCCATTCATCCGGCCGCATGCAGTACGACATGTGAGGTAATTTGGAGTTGGCTGTACGTTAAAATGCTTTGTGATACAGATTCAGAATATCCTGTTTCTTGGAAGCACGGGGATTGACCAGAATGTTGCCGCTCTTCATGGCATCCTCTGCCATGGCATCAAAGGTCTCTTCTGTTACGCCTGCTTCCCGCAGGGAAGCAGGAATGCCCAGCATGGCATTCAGCTCCTTCAGCTTTTCTGTCAGCATGGACGGAACAAAGGTCTCCTCTGCTGCCGGAATTTCGGATACATAATTGTAAATCTTCCGGTATTTGCCATCATCTGCCAGGGCATTATATTCCACAATGGTTGGCAGCAGGATGGCATTTGCCACACCATGAGGGACATTGAAATAAGCACTCACCGGATGGCTCATGGCATGGACATTGCCCAGACGTGCCCAGGAAAAGGCAATGCCTGCGAACAGGGAACCGATCAGCATAGCTTCTGCCGCCTCTGTATTGGCACGGTTTGCCACATATTTGCGGATGTTTCCGCCGATCAGCTCCAATGCCTTTTCTGCCATGGCATCGGAAAACGGCGATGCATCGGTGGAAATGTATGCTTCCAATGCATGTACCAGGGCATCAATGCCGCAGGCTGCCGCAACCGAAGCCGGTGCAGTGGTCAGCAATTCCGCATCCAGAATGGCATAGGCCGGAATCAGCTTATAGCTGAATACGGTCAGCTTGTAATTTCTGCTGTGATCGGTGATGACGGAAAATGCCGTCACTTCGGAACCGGTTCCCGCTGTTGTAGGAATTGCAATAATCGGGATAATATCCCCCGGTACCTTGCCGCCGCCTTCATATTCTGTGATGCTGCCGCCATATTTTGCCACAACACCAACTGCCTTTGCCACATCCATGGGGGAACCGCCGCCAAGTGCTACAATAAAATCCGCACCGCTGGCGAGAAAGGCAGCCGCAGCCTTATCCACTGTTTCTACCGACGGATTGCCTTCGGTCTGGGTAAAGGCATCCACCTGTATGCCTGCGGCTTCCAGCTTGTCTGTACAGCCCTTGACCACACCCATTTGATTCAGATGCGGGCCAGAAATAATAAAGGCGTGTGTTCCCAGCTTTTTTCCAATGTCCGGAAGCTGCTTCAGGCTTCCTTTTCCCGCAATAATATTCTGCGGAACCGAAAACGTAAATGGTTTCATAGTTCTATTCTCCCTGTACAATACCATGTTTATTCCTGTCTGTGACCATCTTACAGCATGCACGCTTCCCGTTCATGCAGTACGGTCGCAATGGCACCCTCAATTGCCGCTTCAATTGCCGCATCCAGTGTCAGATCCAGTTCTTCATTGCTTACCTGCAGTGCTGCGGCATCTTCATCCGATACGATTTCCACCAGCATACCAAATTTTTCTTTATACTGCAATTTGCAGATCACAAAGAATACCACACCCAGCAGACACCAGCCGCCTGCCATGATCCATTCCTGCCATACCAGTGCCGCACCGGAGCCCGGTATAATATACATGACAACCATGAAGCCGGACATCAGCACCGCCATGGCGCCCACAAACCGATATGCCGGCACACGATAGGGGCGTTCCAGCTCCGGTTCTTTCTTACGGATCATCAGGAAGGAAATGGATACCATGCAATAGGCCACACAGCAGCCAAAGTTGCCGGCATCAACAATCCATACCAGCATCTTGCGTCCTGCAAACGGAGCCAGAATGGACAGTGCACCAATCAGGTACAGGGCATTGATCGGAGTCTTATACTTGGGATGCAGCTTGGCAAACTGCTTGGGAATCATATAGGATTCTGCCATGGAATACATGGCACGGCTACCGCCCATCAGGAAGGAATTCCAGCTGGTTGCAATGCCGCACATACCGCCCACAATCAACACCTTTGCCATAATGGTGCTGTTAAATGCCTTTGCCATGGCATCCGCAGTCACCAGACCGGAGCCGCTCATGGAGCTTTCAATATCTGCCGCATTCATAACATAGCCAACAGAAATGATAACCAATGCGTAAAACGCTACTGCCAGCACAATGGACAGAACCAGAATTTTTCCGATTTTTTTCAGCGGAACATTGATTTCCTCTGCTGCCTGGGGAATGACGTCAAAGCCGATGAAGAAGAACGGCGTGGTCACCGCAACCTTGATGATGGCACGCATGCTCTCACCGGTAGAACCGCCCACAAACATCTGTCTATCCAGATTGGAAACGTCGCCGGTGACAACCGATGCCACAATCAACAGAATGCCTACGCCGCCAATGACCACCGTCAATGCGGTCTGCAGGATTGCTGCTGTCTTGACGCCGCGAATGTTAACCAGCGTCATAATCACAGCCATCACCACAGCAACTGCCAGCCAGGAGGCATAAATATCAAAGCCTGCAACGGTATACAGATATCCCTTCAGGAATGGCGGGTAAATATACGTAATAATGGTGGGCAGTGCACATGCCTCAAAGCATACAACGCCGACATAACCCAAAATAATGGCCCATGTACAGATAAAGGAACCATTGGCCCCCATTGCCCTGTGGCTGAATACATGCTCGCCGCCGCACTGCGGCATAGCTGCTGTCAGTTCCGCATAGGTAAGGCCTACAAAAAATACCATAATGCCGCCCAGTGCAAAGCCGATTGCCGCACCGATCACACCGCCGGCACCGATCCAGTCGCCGGAGGAGACAACCCAGCCCCATCCGATCATTGCGCCAAAGGCGATAACCAGAATGTCCCAGGCTCCCAGCACCTTGTCAAATTCAGACGCTTTTCTGTTATCCATCGTTTTAATTCCTTTCCAATACAAAAAAAGATGTTATGCATACGTATCCCACGCAACGCAACATCTTTGTCCAGTCATTCTGTCATTCGATTGTGTCTTTCAGTCCGGAAACATCTGCTCCGCAAAGCTCTCAATAAATTTGGCTGTTCCTTCGATTCCCAGAATGCTGCTGTCAATCAGCATATGACGGTTATTGCGGTCGCCCCGGTAAGTGCCTGTCATCTGCTTATATCGTGCATGCAGCATGCGGTCATTTTTCTCCAGCAGGGAATCCGCTGCTTCCGGGGATACATGCAGTATCTTCATCACATGCTCCCGCCGCTTATCATTGGGCGCATATACAAATACATTGAGAATGTTGTCCCTGTCCCGCAGCACATAGTCACTGCACCGTCCAATGATGACGCAGGGACCCCGATCTGCCAGCTTTTCAATAATCCGTGTCTGGATATATACCACCCTGTCCGTCAATACCGAATATTTGGTAGGGCTCTTGGTGTTTTTCAGCTCATTGCTTCGTCCACGGATTTCCGAACCGGATTCTGCCATTTCCATGACTGCCTTGGACAGACCGGCTTCCTCAATGATCTTGTCAATCAATGCCCGGTCATAGCAGGGAATGCCAAAATCCTCCGCAATCTTTTTGCCGATATCCGGTCCTCCGCTGCCGTAGTCACAGCCTACTGTAATAATGATGTCTTTTCTCATCAGACCGCTCCTTTTTACTGGTTCCGGCCGACGGCTGCCCGCCGACCGGAACGATACCTGTTTGTGTCCGTTGGTATAGTTTTTACTTGCTCAGCTCAGCAACAGCCTCCGCCAGAATGTCATATGCCTTGTCACAGTCTGCCTCTGTCAGAATCAGCGGCGGCACCATACGTACCACATTTGCGCCGATTGCCGTTACCAGCAGATGCTTGTCCAGGCAGACATGCTTGATATCCACACTCTTTGCAAAGCCGTCAAATTCCACACCGATCAGGCAGCCCTGATGGCGTACTTCTTTGACATGGGGAAGGGTTTCCAGCTTTGCACAGAAATAATCACCCATTTTCTTTGCGTTGCCAGCCAGATCCCGATCCAGCAGCTCTTCCACTTCAGCCAGCGCTGCCGCACAGGATACCGGATGTCCGCCGAAGGTCGTGCCATGGGAGCCTGCGGTAAATGCCTTTGCCACCTCTTCTGTTGCACAAATCGCACCAATCGGCATGCCGCCGCCCAGGCCCTTTGCCATGGATACGATATCCGGCTTGATGCCATAGTTCATATAGCTCATGACGGCACCGGTTCTGCACCAGCCGGTCTGTACCTCATCCAGCAGCAGGAGCATGCCCTTTTCATCACAGAATTCACGCAGTCCGCACAGGAACTCTTTGGTTGCCGGATGTACGCCGCCTTCGCCCTGTACCGGCTCTACCATGATGGCAATGGTGTTTTCGGTGCAGGCATCCTTGAAGGACTGCAGATCATTGTAATCCGCATAGGTAAAGCCCGGGGTCATATCGCCGAAGCCGATCTGGCAGGCATTGTCCGGCTGACCGGTTGCGGACATGGCGCCGAAGGTACGTCCATGGAAGCCCATCTTTGCGGTAACGATGTTATACTTATGGGGGCCATAGGTCTCCACGCCATACTTACGTGCCATCTTAATCATGGCTTCATTTGCTTCAGTACCGGAGTTCTGATAGAAAATCTTATCCATGCCAATGGTATTGCACACCTTCTCCGCCAGCAGTGCCTGGGGAATGGTGTAGGGATAGTTGAAGGTATGCATGATATCCTCTACCTGATCCTTTACCGCAGCGACAACCTTCGGGTTGCGGCTGCCCGCATTGTTTACCGCAATGCCTGCGTAGAAATCCAGATAGGGCGTACCATTCTCATCATAGAGATACATGCCCTCTGCCGTTTCTGCCAGAAAATCGAAACGTTCATAGGTTTCGATCATATACTTGTTTACCTTGTCCTTAATATCCTGAGCAGTCAGTCCGGTGTCCTTGAGCTTCATAACTAGCTTCCTCCCTGTAAAATATTCAAAAAAAGAAAAGGCATCTGAAATCCACAGCTCAGGATTTCCAGACGCCCTTGTCTCATCTTTTTGTCTTTTATTTTGGACAACATTAAAATACCACACCGTACTCTGTATGTCAATACTTCCATGAATATTTTTTCAAATTGAATGAATTATTTCAAAAATCGCCTAAGTTTTCGACTTTTGGGAGCATTTTTGTTTGTTTATGCATAATTTTATGCACAGCACTATTGTACATTTTGTTCTTTATATTGTACTATTTCTATTTTAACGCACATTCTGTTCGATATACTGCACAAAATCAATACGCAACAAAGAATGTCATGAAGCTGAGCCGGCTTTTCGTGAGATTCATGTATTTATGATCCTGGTCAGATTCAAACCGGAATACATCGTCCCGGGTAATGGTATGAAGCCCATCCTTCAGGCTCACCGTCAGCTCGCCCTCCATGACAGCAATGTATTCCCGGGTCTTTTCTCCATGGCTTCCGCTGGTATATACGCCATCCGGCTCAATATCAATCCGATAAATTTCCACCATATGGTTGTCCTCAATGGGAAAGCAGGTCCATACCTTGTATTTCCCCAGCATTTCCTTGGTGGGAATGGTCTCACTCACCCGAACCATAAAGGAATCCAGCGGCGGGGTCTCGATCAGGTCGTTAAATTCCAGGCGAAGCCCGCTGACAATTTTTCCAAGCACACCAATGGAAGGGTTTGCATTCCCCTTCTCAATCTGCGCCAGCATGCTTTTGCTCACGCCGGTCTGCTCCGCAACAATATCCAGACTCATTCCCTTGGATTTCCGTATCCGCTTTAAATTGACACCGATATTATGAGATAAATAATCCATTGAACCAACCGCCTTCTTTGTCTTTTCAATCTTACTGAAATCATAGCATGTTTTCCGCCGCTTGTGAACGCCAAATCCAGATCCTCCGTTTCCAATCCCCTCTCAATATCGTTAACTGTTCCCATTTCATGGTTGACAATCCCTTCCATTCCGGTATAATGTAAACTGAATATAATTAATAGGTTTACATAAAAGGAGCGAAGCACCATGCAAGCACAGACTTTGGCACAGGAAATCATCAACGGACGGCGTTTGACCCGGCAGGATGATCTGACTTTCTTTTTACACTGCGATTTGGACGAACTGTGCCAGGGCGCAGATCAGATCCGGGAAGCCTTCATCGGCGACAAGGTGGATCTGTGTTCCATCATCAACGGACGAAGCGGGCGATGCCCGGAGGATTGTAAATACTGCGCCCAGTCCTCCCACCATCATACCAACTGCGAGATCTATGATTTTCTGCCTGAAGAGGACATTCTTGAGGCTTGCAAAATGCATGAAGCCGAGGGTGTGGATCGTTTTTCCATTGTGACTGCCGGACGGGCACTGACCGGCAGCGAATTCGACCAGGCCATTCATGCCTTTGAAACCATGCATCGGGAATGCAGGATTGATCTGTGCGCTTCCATGGGATTTCTCAGCGCAGAACAGCTCCATCGGCTCCATGAAGCCGGTGTCACCAGCTATCATCACAACATTGAAACCTCCCGCCGGTTTTTTCCCCATATCTGCACCACCCATACCTATGACATGAAAATCGAAACCCTGAAAAAGGTCAAGGCAGAGGGCATGTGTGCCTGCTCCGGCGGCATTATCGGCATGGGTGAAACCTGGGAGGACCGTCTGGACATGGCAATCAGCCTTGCAGAGCTGGGCATTGATTCCATTCCGCTCAACGCACTGATGCCGGTACCGGGAACACCCCTGGAGGGCCAGCCCCGGCTGACAGAACCGGATATCCTGCGAACTGTGGCATTTTTCCGTTATATCAATCCGGAGGCCAACATCCGTCTGGCAGCCGGCAGAGCCCTGCTCACCAATGACGGAGAAATCGCCTTCCAGTCCGGTGCTTCTGCCTCGATCACAGGCAATATGCTGACCACCGCTGCCTGCGCCACCATCCGCAGTGACCGGCAGATGCTCACAAAACTGGGCAGGGATGTAACGCCTGCTTACCGAAAAAATCCCTGATTCCTTTCCATGACGATGCACCAGGCAATAACAAGATAACGCAGAAAGACCACAGGCAGTTTGCCTGTGGTCTTTCCCGATTTGGAGAATTGTGATTTGCGTTGTTATTTACACGGAGAAAAATAACAAACTTATCATATACCAGACAGTGGAGAGAACCTGGATTAAGACAGAGTCAGCAGCTCGTTCTTCAGGAAGGACTCCTTGCAGCGGAATGCAATGTTGGTGGACTTGGTGCCGTCATATACATTCGGATTTGCCGGCTCGCCCTTTTCAACCTGTGCACAGAAGTATTCCATTTCCTTGATGTAAGCATCATGCCAGCGGGTAACGAAGTCCTGATAGCATTCACGGCAAACACCATGCTCGCTCATAACTTCCAGCAGGGAATCAGTCGGAACTGCGGAAATACGCAGGGTGCCGCGGGTACCAACGATTTCGGTTTCAACAGCGGAACCATGTGCTGCTGCACGGCCTGCATAGAAGAATGCCATGGTCTCGTTCTCGTTCTGAATCAGGCAGGATACGTTGTCACCATCATCCCAATCCTTGTACTGCTTGAATTCATAGCAGCCGCCGATTGCCCACAGCTTCTTCGGCTCAGATTCGGTCAGCCAGCGGATCAGGTCGATATCATGGATGGACATGTCAATGAACTGTCCGCCGGAACGGGGTGCATACTCCAGTGTGCCCTGGATAATGGAAATCGGGTCCTGGGAATAGCAGCGAACCAGAACGATGTCACCGATATCACCGCGGTTGATCTTTTCCTTTGCAACAGCGTAGGAATGGTCGAAGCGGCGCATGAAGCCCAGCATGAAGGTCAGCTCCGGATGAGCTTCTACAATCTTTTCTGCTCTCTTGCACTTCTCTACGGTCTCAGCCAGCGGCTTTTCACAGAATACATGCTTGCCTGCATTCATAGCCAGCTCAATCATATCCACATGGGAAGCGGTGTTGGTGACGATGGCAACCGCCTCAACATTCGGGTCGTTGCACAGGTCAGCCGGATTCTCATATACTGCGGATACGCCCAGTTCTTCTGCTACTTCCTTTGCACGGGTGATATTCTTGTCACTGATTGCAACCAGATCACAAGCCGGTACACGGTTTGCGATGTTGCATGCATGCTCATAACCCAGACGACCAATGCCGATGATACCAATTTTCAGCTTTTTCATAATGATTATCTCCTTATGTATGATTTTTTCCGTCAAATAAATGTGCGATAAAATTACAGTCCAGTGTGCTCCTTCACATAAGCACGTGCCATTCTTGCATAATCCAGCGGATTGGCAATCGCAGGATCCTGTTCTGCCTCTACTACCAGCCAGCCTTCATAGTTGTACTCATCCAGCAGCTTGAATACGGTCGGGAAGTCTACGCAGCCCTCCGGATCGCCCGGTACGGTAAACACGCCTTCCGGAATGGAACGCAGGAAGCTCTTGTTTTCTGCATAGCACTTTTCCATGGCAGCCTTGCGCACATTCTTCAGATGTACATGCTTGATGCGGTCATGATGCTTCTTGAGAATTTCAATCGGATCCTCACCGGAGAAGGTCAGATGACCGGTATCATAAATCAGGCTGACATATTTCGGATCGGTCAGTTCCATCAGCTTGTCGATTTCACCGGTTTTCTGTACGGTGGTGGTCATATGGTGATGGTACACAATCTGCATGCCGTTGTCATACGCAATCTTGCCCAGATGATCCAGGCCCTTTGCCAGCACTTCAAATTCATCATCATTCAGGACACGCTTCTGGGACAGCGGTGTATTCCACTGATGCTGGATGGAATAGCTCTGGTCGGATACATTGATGACCTCTGCACCGATGGCCTTGAGGAAATTCATGTGGTCCACAAAAGCACGTTCGTTCCACCACATCGGCTGCTCATTGATATAGGTGCTGATCCATGCGGTGATGGCAGAAATGCCGCGGCGTGCGAACTCCTTGTTCAGCACTGCCGGATTCCGCGGATACTGGCAGCCGATTTCGGTGCCCACATAACCGCTCAGGGCAATTTCACTGATGGTCTGCAGAAAGCTGTTTTCTGCACCCATTTCCGGCATGTCATCCTCTGTCCATGCAATCGGCGCAATGCCAATCCGAACCTTTTTCGGGTCTAACATATGAAATCTTCCTTTCTTCTCCGATGTTTTCATCGTATCTTTACTGTGGTTTTATTATACTATCTGACAAAAAACCCTGCTTCTAACTTCTTGTTTTTCACAAATCATACAACTGATTTTCTTTTTGGCGAAACTTGCTGTCCTGTCCCGTTCTGTCCTGTCCTTCTGCGGCAAAATGTATACGATCTTGCGGTCTTTGCAGAGGCCTGAGCAAACCGGAACGGCAGGATTTCTTTCATTATCCTGCGATTATGCCTTTTACAGGTACTGTCTGACCGAAGAAGCGCCCATTTCGATGACAGCTTCCGCATCCATTGCCCAGTATTCCGGGCGGAACAGCTCCAGGCATGCCGGACCGTCATAACCTACATCCTGTACAGCTGCTGCGACCTCTTCCACCGGAATCGCACCCAGACCCGGCATCAGGCGATGGCAATGATCCAGAATGCCCAAAGGCAGATCTTCACAGTCATTGATATGGAATACAAACAGCTTGTCCTTGGGAATCTTGCGGATATAATCCACATCCGCACACTTGTCATGCAGGTATACATTGATGCAGTCAACGGTCAGGCCCACATTGTCGCGGTCAACAGCCTGCACGATTTCCAGTGCCTGGCGGACACTGTTGCAGCACCATTTTCTGTCGCCAATGGGCTCGAAGGACAGCTTGACGCCATAGGGCTCTGCAATATCAGCCAGCTCATTGAGTACCTTTACGGAATCCTCAAAGACTTCCTTCTCATTTTTGGTGCAGATTTCCGGTGTCACCGTGGGAACTACGATGATATAGGGATTGCCGATCTGCTGCGCAATTTCACAGCCGAAGGTGAACAGCTCTACCAGTTCCTTCCACTCCTCCGGTGTGCAGAAATTGATATTTTCAATGGAATTGAAGGCAAAGGGCTTCAGATGGCTCTTGGCAAAAAATGCCTTCAGATCGTCCACTGTATGGGTCTTGAGATATTCCTTCAGCATATCCAGCCGAAGCTCAATATAGTCATAGCCGTACTTTTCGCACAGCTCCAGATCCTTCTCTACGGAGGAATTTTCCTTACAGGTTGCCTCGTTATAGCCTAATTTCAACATAGCAAATCCTTCCTTTTTCTGTTCCCTGCACGCCGGAGCATGCAGGGAAATCTTTCTGTTTTCTATTAAAGTTAACCTTTTATCATATGAGGCGACAGACCGTTGAGCCGCCTGTGTCTTACATTTCGCCCCGTGCTTCACGCTCGGACAGTTCCTTCATAATGCCGTCATACTTATTATCCAGCTTATACAGGAACAGAACGACAACGGCAATGAGCCATACGATAACTGGACCCCAGATATAGATATTCTGGATCATGCTCAGTGCGGAATCCGGCTGTACGACTGTGGTACCGGAGGAGCTGATATAACCGGCTGCATCCAGCAGCTTGTAGATAATGGCACTTGTAATACCATTGCCCAGATTAAAGACCAG
>CAMBYS010000041.1 GCA_945872165.1 uncultured Clostridia bacterium
GGAATAATCAGCCCGCCGCCGTCCAGTGCCTCATAGACATCCTCAATCCGGTGTCCATAGATATCATCCAGCACCAGAGCATCCATACGCGTGGCAGCTTCATTGATATACAGGATTCGATGGTCGGAATCACATAAAATAATGGATTCACGGATCTGATCCAGAATATGGCACATCATATCCCGCTGGGCTTCCCGGCTTGCATCACGGAATACAATCAGACGCCCATGCGCCGGCAGGTCATCCACCTCCGGTGCAGGACAGCGCTGTAAATATTCATTGAATGCAATGCGTGCATAGGGTGCAGTATCCGGCTCCTGGCAAAGAGGAGGAACAAGATCGGACAGCTTGCTTCCAATCAGCCAGTCATGCTCCGCACCATGCAGCAGACGGATGGCTGCTTCATTGACAAACAGAATGTTCCAGTCCGATTCACAGACCACAACACCCAGTCCGCACTGTGACAGAATTTTGGCGGTTTCCCGATATGTCATAGGGTTTATCCTCCTTGAATGTTTTGGACAGGGATCCTTTATGAAAATAGAATAACGTTTTCAGGGGGTGAAAGTCAAGTAGATGGGCGAAAGATGCGAATAGGTGCAAACAATAAAACAGAAACTGCAAAAAAATATGGCAGGGTCTGGAAATTTCTATGGGCAGGCAAATTCCCGACAGACAGACATAAAAATCTGCCGCCGGGAATCTCCGATAAACACATAAGAAAAAGGAAATGATGGAATAGGTAATATGTATGCTTTGATTGGGTAGGTTTCCCTGATCCGGGAGAGCCGGACCAGGGAATATATTAGAGTGAAATGAGGATTAGCTTTGTTTCTCCCCAGGGAACCGGGTTCCCCGGGGAAAGTTGAGAAAATATAGAAATAGGATAAGAAGTTTCGATGGTTAATCCTCTGACACAACAGCACTTTCTGCCTTTGCCAGCAGCTGGGGAGAGAGTAAATTGGCAACAAACAGAGCACTGAAGCCGCAGGCCAGCTTGGCGAAAATCATAGGCAGAATCATGGAGGAATTGACACCGGCCACAAAGCCCAGATGATCGCCGAACATGAATGCCGCACAGGAAGCAAATGCAATATTCATCAGCTTGCCCTTGGGATTCATATCCTTCAGCATATTGAAGGTAGGAATGTTATTTGCCATGGTCGCCACAATGCCGGCGGAAGCAGCTCCATTCATCCCGAGCTTTTTGCCCACCTTTGCCAGTGCGCCGCCGAAATGGCGCTTAATAAATTCCACCATGGGGAATGCACCGATCAGGACGAAGGCAATGTCGCCAAGGATTTCCACACTGTTTGCCAGGGGAGAGATGCCTTCGGCAGTTTCTTCCACCATCAGATGGAATAAAGGGAAACGAATGCCGGTTTCATATTGAAACACAGCAATTGCTACAAAAATTGCGATGAGTCCGGTGACAAACGCACCAAATTTGGCAAAGCCGTCCATCAGTGCCACCGGTTTGAACCACAGACCCAATGCCAGCACAGCAGCTACTACAATGACCGGCAGCAGGCTGAAAAACATGGTTACGAGGTCCATGTGGTATTCAGTGGTCAGATTCATAACAATGCCGCCTGCAAAGCAGCCGATTGGCGCGGTGATTACACCGACTAAGATGCCGCAGGCCAGCAGCGGACGATCCTTTTTCTGGATCAGGGTCAAAGCAACCGGAATATCAAACAACAGGATACAGCCCATGGTACAGCCGACGATAATACCGGCAAACTGTCCCATGACCATATCTGTACCGGCAAGCTCAGTTGCCAGGGAATAACCACCTGCATCCGCAAGCAGCAGCGTGGTTGCAAAAATAGAGGGAGAAGAACCCAGCATTTCATATATCGGCCCGATGATAGGACGCAGAATCATGCACAGCACAGGAGCTGCAGCTACGACACCAACCATGGCAATGGCCAGGGGACCAAGGGCATGAAAGCCTTCGTCAAATGCTTCGCCATAACCGTGTTTGTTTCCCCTCGCTTTATCCACTGCACCGACAATCATAAAGATCATCATGACCGTGACAATAATGCTGTTGAATGACAGGTTGGACAGATAGCTGTGAATACTTTCCTGAAAAACAGACAGATCCGTTATTTCTCCGATCAGCTCTGAAAACATGAACATACCTTCTTTCTGTTTCTATCATAACAGATCAAAGATTGTCACAATCCGCCGTTTATGGGGAAAATTTTGCATTTCGTCGGGAGGCGGAAGGAATGCCCAATTCCGTGCGGTATTTGGCAATGGTACGGCGGGCAATCTGAATGCCGTCAGCAGCAAGCAGCTCAGAAAGCTGCTGGTCACTGTAGGCAGCACCCGGGGATTCGGATGCAATGAGCTGCCGGATTTTTTTCTGAATCTGTGCAGTGCTGACTGCATTGTTTTCATCCCCGTTTAATGTATGAGAAAACAGGGATTTTAATGGAAAAACACCCCATTTACATTCAAAATATTTGCCGGAAGCTGCACGGCTCACGGTGGATTCATGCAGCGAAAGAGCCTGTGCAATGTCCCGGTTGGTCAGGGGAACCTGATGTCCGGGGCCATGCAGGAAAAAGTCTGCCTGTACCTGCAGGAGATATTCTACCATGCGCTGCAGGGTGCTTTTACGATATGCAACAAAGCTTGTGATATCAGAGGCCTCACGATAGTTCTGTGTCAGGTATTCCCGGTCAGCCGCACTGAGCTCCGGGTTTTGCATCATCTGCCGGTAAGCCGGGTCGATGGTGATTTTCGGAAGGTAATAATCGTTGATGGTACAGCTGATCTGGTTGTTTTCAGCAAAAACATAAAAATCCGGGATGACATAGTGGATCACAATATCACCGCTCAGTCCGTTCAGGGGCTTGGGATTCAGTGAACGGATGTGTTCACAGGCTTCCATTACCTCTGCCTTGGAAACACCCAGGCTTTTGGCAATAGCGGCATATTGTTTTTTTGCCATCTGCTCCAAAAAGGAATGTACAATCTGCGGGGCAATCTCATCCTCCGACGCAATGCGTTCCAGCTGTAACAGAAGGCAGTCGGTTAAATCCGCTGCACCGATACCTGCAGGTTCCATTTCCTGCAGCAGTGCGACACAGTGATCTACCTCTTCCAAAGACACCTGCAGGGTCTCTGCAATGTCACAACGCGCTTCGGTCAGAAAGCCGTTGCCATCCAATGACTGGATGAGGTATTTCAAGATACGGGAATCATGAAGGGACAGGTTCAGAGATGCAGCCTGTAAATAGAGATCATGCCGCCCATCGGTTTCCTCCGCTCGATCAGATAAAAGCTGGTCCTGATAATCCTGTGGATTGTCGGGATCATGGCGTGGAGCGGGAGCAGAACGGTCATGAGAAAAAGGACTGTAGGTATAGTCAATGGGAGGACATTCCAGTTCGACAACCGGATTCCGCAGCATCAGGTCACAGATATAGCCGCGCAGCTGCATGGTATTGAGCTGGAGAAGCCGCAGAGAGGTCTGCATGGCCGGAGACAGGGATTGGGATTGAGTCAGGGAAAGATCCATTTGATCACCTCACAGGAAAGAAATACGTGAAAAAAACAGAGAAATGGCGCTGTATTCCCAATATACAGACAAAAAAGGTGCTTGAATCCCCCTTCACCATGTTGTATGATAGAACCAGCAAAAAAACACCTCTTCATGGGGAGAAAGGAAGCGGCATATATGGATTATCAGGATTCACTGCATCTGCTGTCTCAATGCGGTCTGGGAGCACTGGTGCTTTCCGGGGATGGAACCATTCTGGCTGTCAATGAAACCGGTGACCGGCTCCTGCACGGAGAAGGAAAACTGCCGGGACGGCCATTGCCGGAGCAAATGCTTGCCCTATCCATGGAATCGGCAGCCTATGTATGCCCTGCATTTGGAGAATATTTGCTGCGCTGTCCGTCACCGGAGGTATCCGGCTTGCCGGAAGGAGCACAGCTGCTTGTCTTCCGTGATGCAACCAAGGATGCACGGCATGATATGCTGATGCATGTGGTCAATAAGATGAGTGATGCCATGCTGCTCTGCGATGCGGAAAGCCGGATTCTCCTGCTGAATGATCCGCTGATTCAGATGGAATCCATCGAGACAAAGAATGTACTTGGTGAAAATGTATCCGTGGTATATTCCATGCGGGATGGAACGGATATGAATATTCCGGAGGTCATTCGTACCAGAAAGCCCAAGCTGAACCATCGGCAGCATTATACCACCCGGTATGGCAGGGATGTGGATGCAGTATCCAATCATTATCCGGTCATACAGAACGGACAGGTTCTGGGCGGCTTCAGTATCCATAAGGACTGGAGTACCGTCAATGACCTGCACCGTCAGCTGATTGACCTGCGGGAAAAGCTGCGTACCAAACCAACGGATGGAAAAGGGAAGGGCAATACCCTCAGTGCAAAGTATCACTTTGAGGATATCATCCACATCAGTGCATCCATGAATAAAGCAGTATCCCGCTGCCGGCAGGTAGCCCAGTCAGATTCCTCTGTGATGCTGTACGGAGAAACCGGAACCGGTAAGGAACTGTTTGCCCAAAGCATTCACAATGCCAGCCGGCGTGCGGATGGTCCGTTCCTGGCAATCAACTGTGCCGCCATTCCGGAAAACCTGTTGGAAAGCCTGCTGTTCGGCACAGAAAAGGGTGCCTATACCGGTGCAGAACGCCGTCCGGGACTGTTTGAACAGGCAGACGGCGGTACTCTGCTGCTGGATGAAATCAATTCCATGAACATCAATCTGCAGGCCAAGCTGCTTCGCGTGCTGCAGGACGGCATGGTGCGCCGGGTAGGCGGGGCTTCGGAGATACGGGTCAATGTCCGTGTGCTGTCCAACATCAATATTCCTACTTATCAGGCCATTGAAGAAAACAAACTCCGGCGGGATTTGTTCTATCGCCTTGGTGTAGTCAATATCAACATTCCGCCGCTGCGGGAGCGCCGGGAGGATATCCCGATTCTGGCGAAAACCTTTATCATGCAGTGCAATGAAAAAATGGTGCGCAATGTGCAGAATATTGACGAAGCCGTACTGGAACAGTTTGATGCATATGGATGGCCGGGCAATGTGCGGGAGCTGCAGCATGCCATTGAATATGCCATGAACATTTTGCCGGATGATATGGGAATCATTACGCCGGACTATATCCCGGAGCATATTTCCCATGGGGTGCAGCAGGAGCAGATCCCTGCGGTGCGGCAGACGGTTATATCGGCGGCTCCGGAAGGCTCCCTGCATACGGCTATTCATGGCATGGAATACAACAGCATTTGTACCGCTCTGCGGGAAAGCGGTGGCAATATCTCTGAAGCTGCACGCACACCGCAGATGAGCCGGCAGAATTTACAGTACCGCATCAAAAAATATCAGATTGATGTAAAAAAGCTGTGTCAATCATGAAAACAGGAAAACAGCCTGCAAGATGGCTGTTTTTTCTTTTGCAATCAGAATCCAAGCGTTTCGCCGATGAGAATCAGCTCACAGCGTTCGTGGGAGCGCATCGGGCCCTGATGAATGACAATGGCACGGCAGATGCTGTGCGGTGCTTTGCAGTGATAACATTTGTCACCGCCAGCCGCAGCACATGCCGGAACAGGATCCCCCTCATTGACACAGACTGCGCCGCCATCTGCACTGCCAACCAGGCGCATGGCATTTTTCGGTGCGGCAATGTTCTGGGCCCGGTCGATGGCCTGGTACAGATCCGGTACGACTTTGTTGATGCCGCAGACAAAAAAGACTTCTTTTGGTCCGTACAGCGTAGCGGAAACCCGGTTTCCGGCACCGTCAATGTTGACAATCTCACCGGTTTCAGATACTGCATTGGCAGAGGTTACATAGACCGTGGAATCCTGTACATAGCCGTCACCTTTCCAGTGCCAGTGTACATCAGCGCCGGGCTGCAGGGCTTCATAGGCGGAAAGCTGTTCCAGTGTGGTGGAACCGCCAAAGGATACGGTTTTTCCTGCGGTCTGCTGCGCAAGATACTGGGTTGCTTCTGCACCGGTCTCAAAATACCGGACAGAAAAACCACGGGCTTCAAATGTGCGTTTCAGTTTGCTTAAATCCATCGCATGTAACTCCTTGAAAAAAATCAATCCATGGGACAGATGGGTGGACCACAACTGTGGCCCACCCATTGGTCTTTTATAGGAAGATGAAATAATAATTTACTTTGCCATTTCCTGATAGCTTGCGAAACGCTCCTTCGCATCCTGTTCAGCCTTGGAGTACAGGGCACCTGCCTTCTCCGGGAAGGACAGCTGCAGGGAAGCGTAACGGTTCTGGCTCTTGATGAACTTCTGGAAGTCACCGTCCGGCTCCTTGGTATAATCCAGAATGAACGGATTCTTGCCTTCAGCCTTCAGCTCCGGATTGTAGCGGTACAGCTGCCAGTAACCGGACTGTACAGCGTCCTTTTCTGCCTGCTGTGACAGACCCATACCCCGCTTCATACCATGCTCAATGCACGGGCAGTAGCAGATAACGAGAGACGGACCATCATATGCTTCTGCTTCACGGATTGCCTTCAGGGTCTGTGCCTGGTCAGCACCCATAGCAACCTGTGCAACGTATACATAGCCATAGCTCATTGCCATCAGGCCCAGATCCTTCTTCTTGGTTGCCTTGCCGCCTGCGGAGAACTTGGCAATTGCGCCGGTAGCAGTGGACTTGGAAGCCTGTCCGCCGGTGTTGGAGTAAACTTCGGTATCCAGAACCAGAATGTTGATGTCCTTGCCGGATGCCAGAACGTGATCCAGACCGCCGTAACCGATGTCGTAAGCCCAGCCGTCGCCGCCAAATGCCCAGACGCTCTTCTTGGTCAGATATTCGCTGTTCTGACGGATGAAAGCAGCCTCTTCGCTGTCATTGTCTGCAATCGCAGCCAGCAGAGCATCGCTGACCTCACGGGATTCATCGGCAATGTTGCCCTTTTCCAGATATGCCTTGGCAGCATCAACCGCAATGCCATTGTCAATCAGCTTTTCTACTGCAGCAACAACCTGTGTCTTGACTGCTTCCTGACCCAGCAGATAGCCGTAAGCGTATTCTGCGTTGTCCTCGAACAGGGACATTGCCCATGCCGGACCATAGCCCTTCTTATCGGTGGTGTACGGCGAGGACGGAGTGGAGCCGCCGTAAGCAGAGGAGCAGCCGGATGCATTGGCAACATACATGCGGTCACCGAACAGCTGAGTAACCAGCTTGATGTACGGGGTTTCACCGCAGCCTGCGCATGCGCCGGAGAATTCAAAGTACGGCTTTGCAAACTGGGAGTTCTTTACCGACTTGGAGCTGACAGCATCCTTCTTGATGGAAACTTCTTCTACGGCATAGGTCCAGTTCGGAGCTTCCTTCAGCTGCAGGGACAGCGGAGTCATGGACAGAGCCTGGTTGGTGCTCATCGGGCATACATTCACGCAGCTGCCGCAGCCGGTGCAGTCATAGGGAGAAACCTGCATGCGGAACTTGTACTTGTCAAGACCTGCGCCCTTAGCCGGTACGGTATCAAAGCCTTCCGGAGCAGCAGCAGCTTCCTTCTCATCCAGCAGGATCGGACGAATTGCCGCATGGGGGCAGACATAAGCACACTGGTTGCACTGGATGCAGGCATCCTTATCCCAGAACGGAACTTCTACTGCAGCGCCGCGCTTCTCATACTGAGAGGTGCCAGCCGGCCAGGTGCCGTCTTCCAGACCATACTTCATCATCTGGCCGACAGTCAGTGCATTGCCTTCCTGACGGTTCATCGGGGCCACAATTTCCTCAATGAATGCCGGTACATTGGATTCCTTCGGTGCATCCTCGGCGGTTGCCCACGATGCCGGAATCTCTACTTCCACCAGTTCATTGATACCATGGTCAATGGAAGCATTGTTCATATCAACCACTGCCTGGCCCTTCTTCTTGAAGTAAGACTTGTAGATTGCTTCCTTCATTTCCGAAACAGCCTGGTCAATCGGAATGACACCGGTCAGCTTGAAGAAGGATGCCTGCAGGATGGTGTTGGTACGGTTGCCCAGACCCAGACCACGTGCAATGTCAATGGCATTGATGATGTAGAACTTGGCATGCTTGGCAGCCAGAGCCCGCTTCATGGAAGCCGGAAGCTTCTGATCCAGCTGTTCCTTGCTCCACTGGCAGTTCAGCAGGAAGGTACCGCCATCCTTCAGACCGGAAACCATATCATACTGGTTGACATAAGACGGGTTATGACATGCAACAAAGTCTGCGGAGGTTACCAGATAGGGAGAGCGGATCGGGTTCTTACCGAAACGCAGATGAGACTGGGTCAGACCGCCGGACTTCTTGGAGTCATAAACGAAATATGCCTGACAGTACAGGTCGGTTGCATGACCGATAATCTTGATGGAGTTCTTGTTTGCACCGACGGTACCATCAGAGCCCATGCCCCAGAATTCTGCACTGGTCAGACCTTCGGTGGACAGCTGCGGCTCCGGCATGACCGGCAGGGAAGTGTTGGTCACATCATCCACAATACCAATGGTGAAGTTGTTCTTCGGAGCATCCTGCTTCAGGTTTTCAAATACAGAAATGATCTGGCCCGGTGTGGTGTCCTTGGAGGACAGACCGTAACGGCCGCCAACGATCGGCAGATTGCTGCCCATTTCCTTGAAGATGGAGCATACATCCTGATACAGCGGCTCGCCCATTGCGCCCGGCTCCTTGGTACGGTCCAGAACCGCAATCTTCTTGGTGGTTGCCGGCAGAGCTGCCAGGAAATGTTTTGCAGAGAACGGACGATACAGATGGACATTAATCAGACCAACCTTTTCGCCCTTTTCCATCAGGTAATCCACTGCTTCCGTAGCGGTTTCAGCAGCAGAACCCATCAGGATTATAACACGTTCCGCATCCTCAGCGCCATAGTAATCATACAATTTGTGGGGACGGCCAGTGATCTTGCCAACCTCTTCCATGTAATGCTCTACGGCATCCGGAATTGCGTTTACCTTGGTGTTGCAGGCCTCACGGCACTGGAAGAAGATATCCGGGTTAACAGTCGTGCCGCGGGTAGCCGGATGCTCCGGATTCAGGGCATGCTTGCGGAATGCCTTGAGGGATTCCATGTTGACCAGCGGACGGAGATCCTCGTAATCCAGAGCTTCAATCTTCTGGATTTCATGGGAGGTACGGAAGCCATCGAAGAAGTGCATCATAGCCATGCGCTGGTCAATGGCAGTCAGATGAGCAACAGCGCCCAAATCCATAACTTCCTGTGGGGAAGAGGATGCCAGCATAGCGAAACCGGTGTTGCGGCATGCCATAACATCGGAATGGTCACCGAAAATAGACAGCGCATGTGCGGACAGAGTACGTGCGGAAACATGGAACACGCCCGGGAGCATTTCACCGGCAATCTTGTACATGTTCGGAATCATCAGCAGAAGGCCCTGGGAAGCGGTATAGGTGGTGGTCAGGGCACCGGACTGCAGGGAACCGTGTACGGTACCGGCAGCGCCGCCTTCCGACTGCATTTCAACAACCTGTACCGGCTGTCCAAAAAGGTTCTTCTTTCCGTTGGCAGCCCATTCATCTACATGCTCTGCCATGGGAGAGGACGGGGTGATCGGGAAGATACCCGCAACCTCAGTGAATGCGTAGGAGATATACGCAGCCGCCTGGTTGCCGTCCATGATTTCGATTTTTTTAGCCATACAATTCATCCTCCTTCAAGATGATCTGCCATGCCGGAACGGATCTGCGGGACAGGGCAGGGAATGGTTTGTTGTTTATTATTGACTTAAATTCATTGACTCTCAGTCAGTCTTATTGACTGCCATTATAATCAACCACCTCAAGCTTGTCAACGAAGAATTTGGGATTTCTACAAATACGACAAAATATTTTTGCTTGAAATGTGCAATACTCACAAACGACGTTTTTTAGGCCTTGGATGACAGGGGAATTTAAGTTGACCACGGGTCAGAATTACGTTATACTAGGAACAAAGTAACAGGCTGGTTACAGTGATACTTCTTTTGACAACAGAAGAACAGCCGCGGAAATCCATGGACACCGGCAGAGAAAGGGATGCCCTGGGGGATGAGAGAGGCTGATGACAGAACAGGAGGATGGAATCATGAAAGAAGGGAATGACAAAAAACGTACCGTGCGGCTGACCAAACGGCAAATGCAGGCAATGGAGACCAAAAACAAGATCTACCAGGCGGCTGTGCGGGAGATCAACAAAAAAGGCTTTAACAATGTAAACATTGAGGATATAACCACGGCAGCCAACGTGGCAAAGGGCAGCTTCTATACCCATTTTGATTCCAAGGAAGATATTATTTTCTATACGTTTGAAACGTCGGATAAAATTTATCAGCGGGCGATTGAAAAAGTGGAGGGAAGCAGCTTTCTGTATATGGTCACCCATTTTGTGCAGCTATGTTATACAGAGCATGAAAAGCGGGGCAAGGGAATCATCAAGGCAATGATCTCCAATTATTACAACTATCCGGGAGAGGCCTTTTACAGCCATGACCGTGTGCTGTACAAATGTCTGGAGCACATTGTGGAGACAGGCAAGAAGCAGCAGGTGCTGGATGCATCGCTGCCAACGGATCATTATGCCAACATCCTGCTGTCCACCATGGTTGGCGTGGAAGTCATGTGGTGTTTTGATGACCAGGGACAGAGCCTTGCCGACATGATGATGGAAGCCATCCGCATCACTGCATTGGGCATGATGAAGTGAGCCAAATCAAAAAGAAAAAACCACTGGATCCATAAAAAGTGATCCGGTGGTCTTTTTTTGCCGTTTTTTCACAACCTTAGGCATGGAAATGTTATGGAGTGGTGAAAGTGCACAATTGTTTTGAAAATAATTTGTGGAAATTAGTGTCTTTACAAAAACCAGTTCCGCAAGTATAATGACCTCAGGTCAATGACCAAGAGTCATCGAACAAAAGTCAACATAGTAGAATAAGCCGGAAGGTATCCGGCACGATATTCAAGGAGGAACATGAAAATGGCAGACGTAAGTTATTTGAAGGACATGCCGATTGCCGTTCTGGGCGGCGGCGCTGTAGGTAAGACCATGGCTGCTGACTGTGCTCTGGCAGGCAAGGAAGTTAGAATCTGGGATCAGCCGGCATTCGCTAAGAGAAACTTCCTCAACATCGAAAAGACTGGTATCACCCTGAGCGGCAACCAGTTCAGCTTCTTCGGTTATCAGCGCAAGGGCATTGCAAAGGTTGCTCTGGCTACCGACGACATGGCAAAGGCTGTTAAGGGCGCAGGCATCATCATCGTTGCAACCGTTGCTCTGGCACATGAGAATCTGTTCCGTGAACTGATTCCGCTGCTGGAAGACGGCCAGATCATCCACATCCTGCCGGATAACTGCGGCACCCTGATCTTCCGCAAGCTGATGCGTGAGATGGGCTGCACCAAGGATGTTGTTGTCGGCGCTTGGTACACTGCTCCGTATGGCATCCGCGTGGTACGCCGCGGCGGCGTTGTTACCAACGAGTGCAAGGTTGAGGACCGTATCACCACCATCCGCGGCTGCGCACTGCCGATGAAGGACAACGACAAGTTCCTGGCTTCCGCATTCTACATCCCGGCATTTGATGCAATCATCGACGCAGAAGGCGAAGTTACCATCTCCAAGAAGGGCGAAGAGTTCCATCATGGCTTTGTTGAGGGCAACACCGTTCTCGACATCAACCTGTCCAACGTAAACCCGGTTATCCATGTTCCGGGCACTGTACTGGCAGTTTCCACCATGCAGAACTTCGATACCGTTCTGGGTAAGAACAAGGCTGACTACTCCCTGTATGCATTCGGCGCTTGCCCGGCAATCGCTGAGGTCCAGGCTAAGTTCTGGGAGGAAGAGAAGGCACTGGCTAAGGCAATGGAAGTTGGTCTGTGCACCGTTAACTATGAGGACTTCTTCTCCCGTACCACCATGTACGGTAAGGAATACATGGGTCCGGACTTCGCAGTACCCTACGAAGAGAACTATCAGAACTTCTGGGGCGACGGTCCGTTCGATCTGGAGAACCGTTACATCACCGAGGACGTTCCGGTTGGCTGCTATCTGATGAGCCAGCTGGGCAAGAAGTACAATGTGGCAACTCCGATCATCGACTCCATGATCCTGCTGGCTTCCACCATGCTGAAGCGCGATCTGGCAGGCGAATCCAAGTACACTCTGGAGTACCTCGACATCGACCACATGACCCACGAGCAGCTGCAGAAGTACCTGCGTGAAGGCGAATACACCCCGAAGGCATAAGTTTCCTGCAACTTATACAATAAAGCACAAAGGCACAGCCGGAGAAAGCGCTCCGGCTGTGCCGCCAATGAAACCATTCCGTCAGCTGTATGCTGGTCTGCCGTTTGTAATTATCTTTGCATAATTGTATCTGGCACAGTACGGCAGTTCCAAAATACAACTGCGGAATCATGATAACCATTCTATTCCGCCATCTGCATGGGGCATCCAGCATAAGTGCAGCATGCAGAAATTGAAACAGATTCATTTTGTAAAAACATAATCATACAAGCGAATGTGTAAAAGCAGTCCGGTGGCACAGACCGGGCTGTAATGGAACAGACAAACCACATTAGTATCAGCTTTAACAAACCACCTATCTCAACGTTCAGCGGAATGTACGACCAGACAGCTACATTCCGCTGATTCTTTATCCGAATTCCGGCACAGGTGCAAAATAGTTTGCATGTGCGCAAATTATTCTGCATGCCTGCAAATTTTTTTGCAGGTAAAAACCGGAAAGCAAGGAGAAGACATTTGCTCTGTCAGGCTGAAACCATACAATTTGGTGTGCAATATCTATAAAAAAATACAGATTTACCTGAGCAAAACTGACAGATTCATTGGTGAATCTGGTGGAAAAAATCTGGATTTTATTAGATAAAACATACAAAAGAGTGTGATGTTTTGAAGTTTGCGGCAATTTCTTTGGAGAAAAATTACAACAATATGCGGTTTTCATTGGTGAAAATCGACAAAAAACGGTTATTTTTTTAAAAAATGTAACCCGATTCAGAGCGTGGCATGGTTTTTGCTACTTATTATAGCAAAGAGTATCCGCAAAAAATGGATGACATACACAGCGTACTGATTGGGTTATCAGTAAAGAAGAGGAGGAATATCGTATGGCAAAGAAGTACATGGAGCGTATTGAAGCACTGCGACAGCAGTATCTGAGCACGCGCGTTGAAATGGACGTTTACAACGCAAAGTATCTGACAGAAGGTTTTAAGGAAGCAGAAGGCCAGCCGTGGATCCTGCAGAAGGCAAATGGCTACCGCCACATCTGCGAAAAGAAGGAAATCTACATTCAGGACAACGAACTGCTGGTTGGCGGCGTTGGTTTCAAGCCCCGTGCCGGTGTCCTGTGTGCAGACAGCTCTGCCGGCATCATCGCAGACGAGCTGGACACCATCTCTACCCGTGCTTATGACCCGTTCTATCTGAGCGAGGAAGGCAAGCGGGTTTATACCGAAGAGGTAAAGGATTACTGGAAGGACAAGTGCCTGCTGGATCGCTGGAAGAAAATGACCCCGAAGGACATGCAGATCATGAAGGACAACGGTGCGATCTTTATCGACCGTAAGGCAGTCCGCGGCTACGGCGAAACCACCGTTGACTGGCGTCTGATTCTGAACAAGGGTCTTGGCGCAATCCGTGATGAAGCAAAGGAAAAGCTGGCAGCACTGGATGATGCGGTACCGGGCGATCTGGAAAAGGCTTTCTTCTATCAGGCTGAAATTATGGCAGCAGATGCAGTCATTCATCTGGCACACCGCCATGCGGATCTGGCTGAGCAGCAGGCAGCAGCATGCACCGATGAAAAGCGTAAGGCTGAGCTGCTGAAGATTGCAGAAGTGAACCGCCATGTCCCGGAATTCCCGGCACGCAACCTGTATGAAGCAATGCAGTCCCTGTTGTCCTATGAGTATGCATGCTTCATGGAGCAGAATGCATCTTCCTACAACATCGGCCGTCTGGACCAGTATTTCTACCCGTTCTACAAGGCTGACAAGGAAGCTGGACGGATTACCGATGATGAGGCACAGGAGCTGTTTGACTGCCTGTGGATCAAGATTGCAGAAATGTCCCTGTTCCAGGACGAGGTTACTGCACAGTACGCAGCAGGCTACTGCATCACCGTACAGACCAGCTGCGGCGGCATTGACCAGTATGGCAACGATGCAACCAATGAACTGTCCTATATGATGATTCAGGCAACCATGGATGTTAAGTTCAAGGAGCCGAATATGTCGGTTACCTACAGCATGGCAAAGAACCCGGACAGCCTGCTGCATAAGGCAGTAGAGGCAATTTCCATGGGTCTGACCATGCCGGCAATTTACTCCAACGATGTTGGTATCCGCATGATCCTGAACAAGGGCATCCCGCTCAGCGAGGCATGGGACTGGAACCCCTGCGGCTGTGTAGAAACCAATGTTTCCGGTAAGCTGAAGGAATACACCGATATTGC
>CAMBYS010000042.1 GCA_945872165.1 uncultured Clostridia bacterium
GATACTGGGCAAATCGGGTGACATTGACATCATCCAATGCCGCTTCAATTTCATCCAGCACACAGAACGGTGTGGGACGCACCTTTAAAATGGCAAAATACAGGGCAATGGCAACAAATGCCTTTTCGCCGCCGGAAAGCAATGACAGGTTTTTCAGTGACTTGCCCGGCGGGGTGACCCGGATCTCAATGCCGCAGCCCAGAATGTCCTGTTCATCCTCCAGCACCAGCTCCGCACTGCCGCCTCCGAAAATCTCCTGAAAAGTTTCGCCGAAATACTGGTTCAGCTGGGCAAAGGATGCGGCAAAGACCTGCTTCATCTGTTCGGTCAGCTGTCCGATAATGCCCCGCAGCTCGGTTTCCGCCTGTTCCAGATCATTTTTCTGTTCGGTCAGAAATGCCAGCCGCTGGCTCAATTCGGTATATTCCTCAATTGCTGCCAGATTCACCGGTCCCAGCGCTTTGATGGACTTCCGCAGACCGGCAGCCTGTTTTTCTTCCTCCTGCCGGTCTGTTACCGGCTGTGCCACATTGCGTGCGGCGGTTGGGGTCAGCTCGTAGCTTTCCCACATTTTATCCAGAATCTGCTGTTCCTCACTGTGCACCCGCTGTGCGGCAGCTTCCGCCTCCGCATGCTTGCGTTCCAGCCCAATGATATCATTGCCAATGATTCTTGCTTTTTTCTCCGCTTCGGTTTTGTTCTGCTCCAGCCGCAGACGATTTTGTCCGCATTCCTGCAGCTGTGCCCGAAGCTGTCCGGTACGCAGGCCGCTTTTTTCACTTGCCTGCTCCAGCTGGCGGCGTTCTTCCTCTGCCTGCCGGATTGCCGCTTCATATTCCCCAATCCTGCGGCGGTGATCCTCTGCCGTCTGACGGGTAGTATCCGCCATCTGCTGTAAATCCGCC
The DNA here is from genome assembly GCA_945872165.1 of uncultured Clostridia bacterium. Lineage (GTDB taxonomy): Bacteria > Bacillota > Clostridia > Oscillospirales > Butyricicoccaceae > Butyricicoccus_A. The sequence continues at coordinate 906 of CAMBYS010000042.1, forward strand.
AGTGCCTGGCCTACGGTTTCCCGTTCGGTCTGTGCCTGTGCCAGTCCGGTGCGCAGCTGGGCTGCCGCTTCTGTCAATTCTGTCAGCTTCCGGGCAAGCTCCTGTGCCTGTCCCGCAGCCTGATTCAGCCTGCGCATGGCATTCTGCCGTTCCCTGCCCAGTTCTGCCGCCTGCTGCTCCAGCTTGGCATTTTTCCGGCGCAGTTCCTGCTTTTGCTGCTCTGCATTGGTCTGCTCCGCCCGGAACTGTTCCTCTGCCTGCCGGACACTGTCCAGCAGAATCCGGTGCTGCTGCAGCTGGGCAGATACCGCTGCCAGCTTCTGCCGCAGCTGTGCCAATTCCTCTGCCGCCTGCTCTGCCGCTTCATTGGCTTTGCCGAACTGTTCCGCCAGCTGCCTGCCATGGTCTGCCAGCTCCTGCAATTGTTTTTCCTGTGCCTGTTCGGTTTCCTTTTGCTGTGCCAGCTGATTGGCACGGGACAGGATACCGGAGGACCGGTTTGCCGAACCGCCGGTCATGGAGCCGCCTGCATGGATGACCTGTCCGTCCAATGTGACAATGCGGAAACGGTTACGGTATTGCCGTGCCATGGCCAGTGCACTGTCCATATCCGCTGCCACCGCAGTGCGTCCCAAGGCATTGTCCACAATGTCCCGGTAATCTGCTTCACATTCCACCAGATCTGCCGCAATGCCGCAGAAACCGGTTTGATGCTCCAGCCCGCTTTCCCGCAGGGACTGGGGACGAATGGTATCCATGGGCAGGAATGTGGCTCTGCCGCTGTCCCGCCGTTTGAGCAGCTGGATGGCTTTTTTGCCGTCCTCTGCACATTCCACAATGATATTGGAAGCCGCAGCACCCAATGCCGTTTCAATCGCCGTCACATACCGGTCAGACACCTGAATCAAAGAGGACAAGGGACCCCGGATGCCTTTGAGTGCTCCGGAGGATGCCTGATTCATGACCAGCTTGACCGCCCGGGAAAAGCCTTCATATTCCCGCTGCAGCTCAGTCAGCATGCGGATGCGGTTACGGCTGTCCGTCAGTGCTGCGGTGAGCTTCTGATGTTTCTCCCGTGCTTCGGTCAGCTTCTGTCCGGCTTCCCGTGCCCTTTGCTGGCAGGCAGTCTGTTCCCGCTCCGCCTGGGCAATGCGTTTGCGCAGGGCATCCAGTTCCTGCTGCATCTCCTGCTGGGCAGCTTCTTCCTGTTCGGTGCGTGCCTGTGCGGAACGCACATCCTCACCCACGGTTTTGCCTCTGCCCTCCAGTGCTTCCAGCTGCATCTGTACGCCACGCTGGTCTGCCTGTACGGCAAACATGGTTTCACTGATGGCATCCGCCTGCTGCCGCAGTTTCTCTGCCTGCTGCTGCCCGCCATCCATCTGTGCGGTTAACTGTTCAATTTCCTTCTGTTTGGTTTTCCAGGCAGCAGTCTGCTGCTGAATCTCCTGTTCCAGTCCCTGCAGACGGTTCTTGCGCACCTGCAGCTGCTGCTCCAGTGCGCCTGCCTGCTCCTTCTGGGCTTCCAGCTGACCCTTTGCCAGCCCGATATTTTCTGCCGCGTTGCGGCGTGTTTCCTCCAATACAGCCATGCGCCGGGACAGGGCACTGGATTCCTCCTCGGTATGGGTCAGCTCTGCCTGCAGCTGTTCCGCCTGCATGTCCGACTGCCGCATTTCCTCTGCCAGACGCTCTGCACAGGTATACTGCTCCTGCTGCCGGCTGCGGACGGTTTCCAGCTGCTGTTGTGCTTCCAGACGGTCCCGGTCACTTTTTTCCTTCATGTCCTTCATGCCGTCCAGTGTATCCATCCACAAAGACACCTCATGTACCCGCAGCTGATCCCGCAGCTCCAGATACTGCTTTGCATTTTCCGCCTGCCGTTCCAAGGGCCCGGAACGGGCATCCAGCTCACTCCAGATATCCCGGATACGCACCAGATTGTCCGCAGTCTGATCCAGCTTGCGTTCCGCTTCATCCTTCCGGGTACGGAACCGTGTGACACCGGCAGCTTCCTCAAAGACCTCCCGGCGGTCGGTGCTCTTGGTGGCAAGAATTTCATCAATTCGTCCCTGTCCAATGATGGAATAACCATCATGACCCAGACCGGTATCCATAAACACCTCCCGGATATCCCGCAGACGTACCCGCTTGCGGTTGAGGTAATATTCACTTTCACCGGAGCGGAAATATTTCCGTGTCACCATGACTTCTGTGGCATCCACCGGGAACTGTCCGGCGGAATTGTCCAGAATCAATGTAACCCGGGCTGCACCCATGGGGCTGCGTTTTGCTGTACCGCCAAACACAACATCCTCCATCTTGGCACCTCGCAGGCTCTTGGTGGACTGCTCGCCCAGTACCCAGCGGATGGCATCTGAAATATTCGATTTTCCGCTTCCGTTCGGACCTACAATCGCCGTCATGCCGTCAGAAAAACGGATGAGTGTCCGGTCAGGGAAGGATTTAAAGCCCTGTAATTCCAGTGATTTTAAATACACACAATGACTCCTTGCTGATCGGCATTACCGGCGGCACTGCCGCCTGCCGATACGAATTCTATGATACAGGATACCATGTTTTTGGCTTTGTTGCAATCAATCCAGCCAGAAAATGCACGAAATGTGATAAAGTAACCAGATGCGTCAGGATATCCCATCTGTTTTTGCGGCAAATATACCCGGATTGTGTGAAAAGGAAAAAACACCGGCAGGATTATGGCTCCCGCCGGTGCTGTATGGGTTTGATTATAATGTTTCGTTCGGGAAATTCCTGCCGCAGCCGCAGCAGATTGCGCCGTTTGTGTCCGATGGCCCGGGACAGCTCCCGTGCCGGGACATACAATGTGGAATCTCCGCCGGCTTCCAGCTGCCGCTTCAGTTTGCGGTACCACAGTACACTGTATGCCAGTTCCCCCATGGCAGGATGATAGGCACCGGCAGCAACCCTACTTTCCAGCTCCTCCGTGGGATTCAGCCCTACCCGGATCACCGGAATCTGCTCCCGTTCAAAGACCTCCAGCATGTCCGCACACCACTCCGCTGCGGTTTCCACCTCCAGCGGCTGATAGCTGCCAGCCTGCCACAGGTCATACAACTCCGTATCCGGCAATACCGCCACAGGATAAATGCGTACGCCATCGGGATGCAGTGCGGCAACATGCTCTGCTGTCCGGCGCACCGTTTCCCGGGTATCTCCCGGCAGTCCCGCCATGGTCTGTAAAATCAGAGAAATTCCCGCATTCTGAATCAATTGGGAAGCCCGCAGGGTATCCGCCGCCGTATGTTCCCGTTTCGCCTGCCGCAGTACCTCGTCCTCCATGGATTGAGCTCCCAGTTCAATGACGGTCACACCATGGGCTTTCAATCGTGTCAGGCACTCTGGCGAAATGGCATCCGGTCGGGTGGACAGCCGCACGGAAGACAGCAATCCGGCTTCCCGATACCGGTCAGTCACTGCCAGCAGAGCTTCCTGCTGCTCCACCGGGATGGCGGTAAAGCTTCCGCCATAAAATGCCGCCTGGGGACAGCTGCCTGCGGGCAGCACCGCCAGCGCCTGACGGAATATCTCCTCTGCCCGTTCCGGTGTCATGGGCTCTGCCTGTCCGGCAATGGTGCGCTGATTGCAGAACACACACCGGCAGGGACAGCCCGCATGGGGGACAAATACCGGCACAATGGATGCCATTTATTCGACCTCGCCCATCAGCTCCAGAGCTGCCTTGGCTGCCATCTGTTCCGCTTCCTTTTTGCTGTGTCCGGTGCCCTCCGCAAAGATATTGCGGTTGAGCAGCACCTGTACGGTAAACCGTTTGTCATGATCCGGTCCGCTCTCGCCGCTCAGGCGATAGCACAGGGTTTCCTGCCGGTTTTTCTGCACAATTTCCTGCAATGCCGTTTTATAATCCCGGAATGCGCCGCCCTGCTCCGCCAGGTCCACCTTTGCCTCCAAAAAAGACAGAATAAAGGCTCTTGCCGGTTCCAGACCGCCATCCAGATAAATGGCGCCAATCAGTGCTTCCACCGAATCTGCCAAAATGGATGGACGCTTGCGTCCGCCGCCGTTTTCCTCGCCCTTGCCCAGCAGCAGCAGCCGGTCCAATCCGAGTTCCTTGGCGACCTCATACAGGGTTTTCTCGCATACCACAGCGGCACGCATTTTGGTCAGCTGTCCCTCCGGTACATTGGGATACCGATGAAAGACATAATCCGCCGATACAAGTCCCAGTATGGAATCGCCAAGAAACTCCAGACGTTCATTGTTCTGAATGTGCTGGTCCCGGTGTTCATTCGCATAAGAGGAATGGGTCATGGCGGTGGTCAGCAGTCCGGTATCCTGAAACTGATAAATCAGTTCATCTTTTTCCATGTTTTCGCTCCTTTCTGTGAAAGATGCCGGTCAGAATGATACGCTCCTGACCGGCACTTGTGTTTCTCAATCGTCTTCTCCGATACGGCGAACCAGGTCACCGATGGTTTTCAGTCCTGCAGCCTCAGACTCATCAATTTCTCCCACATCAAATGCCTCTTCGATGCTCATCATCAGCTCAACCAGGTCCAGAGAATCAGCTCCCAGATCCTCTACAAAGGCTGTATCCATATTCAGCGAATCGGTGGATACACCAAACTGGTCGGAAAGAATCTGACATACTTTCTCAAATACCACACGCTCACCTCCTTATCCATTCTGATAAAACGCTGTACGCTATCTCAATAATATGCGACACACGCATTGGTGTCAATAGGAAAATCCGGATTACAGCGCCATATACTCGATGCTGTTTTCAATTTCTCCAACCACATCCGCTTCCACATATGCCATAGCCTGCTTAACCGCCGAACGGATGGCACGGGCATCTGAGGAGCCATGTGCCTTGAATACCGGGCTGGAAATACCCAGGAACGGTGCACCGCCGACTTCGCTGGAGGACATCATTTTCTTGAGTCCGCCCATGGCAGGCTTGAGCAGCAGATATGCCAGCTTGGTTCGTGTATTGGTCAGGAACATGTTCTTCAGCTCGCCCATCAGGAAGCTGGCCACGCCTTCTACGGTTTTCAGCATCACATTGCCGGTAAAGCCATCGGTAACTGCCACATCACAGGCACCCTTGGGCACATCGCTGCCCTCCACATTACCAACAAAGTGAATGCGTCCTGCCTCACTGGCTGCCTGCAGCACTGCATAGGTTTCCTTGCGCAGGGTATCACCCTTGGTATCCTCTGCACCATTGTTTACCAGACCTACACGGGGCTTTTTGATGCCCATAACCTTTTCCGCATAAAAGCTGCCCATGTAAGCAAACTGCAGCAGATATTCCGGCGTGCATTCCGCATTGGCACCGGAGTCCAGCAGCAGCACACGACCGCCCTTACAGGGCAGCTGGGTAGGCAGTGCCGCACGGCGGATGCCGCGGATGCGCTTGGTGACCAGTGTGGCACCGGACAGCAGTGCACCGGTATTGCCTGCGGAAATCATGGCATCTCCTTCGCCGTCCTTCATCATGCGCAGGGCTACCGACATGGAGGAATCCTTCTTGCGGCGGACAGCAGTTGCCGGGTCATCATGCATGTCGATGACATCCTCTGCATTGCGGATAGAGATGGGCAGATTCTCTGCCTTTTCCTTTGCCAGCAGTTCTTTGATGACGGCTTCCTTGCCTACCAGAATATATTCCTGTCCAAATTCACGGGCTGCCATGACACAGCCGGAGACAATGGCCTCCGGCGCGTTATCGCCGCTCATTGCGTCAATAATAAGTTTCATGTCCTGTCATTCCTTTCCTTCCTGCACGGCTGCCATCAGTCCGTCCAGATGCTCCAGTGCGCGCAGTGCAATCTGGGTATTTTTCTCCCGTTTGCCCTTGACACGATAGCCCAAGGGCTGGATAATGCCGAAATTGATGTTCATCGGCTGGAATTTTGTATTCGCTTCATTGGAAACATACAGTCCCAGCGCACCGATGGCGGTCAGATCAGAAAATTCAATCAGTTCCTGTCCCTTCAGCTCCCGGGCAAGATTGACACCTGCCTCAAAGCCGGAAGCTGCCGATTCAATATAGCCCTCTACACCGGTCATCTGTCCGGCGAACCGGATGCGGGGCTCTGCCTTCAGCCGGAAATGGTGATCCAGCAGCCGGGGAGAATCCATGAAGGTATTGCGGTGCATCACACCGTACCGCACAAATTCCGCGTTTTTCAGTGCCGGAATCATAGAAAATACCCGCTTCTGCTCCGGGAACCGCAGATGAGTCTGGAAGCCTACCAGATTGTACAGGGAGCCTGCCGCATTGTCCCGCCGCAGCTGTACCACTGCATAGGGATCTTTTCCGGTGCGGGGATCACGCAGACCCACCGGCTTCAGCGGACCATACAGCAGGGTATCATGCCCCCGGCGTCCCATCACCTCCACCGGCATGCAGCCTTCAAAGACCTTTTTGTCCTCAAAGCCGTGTACCGGCGCCTGTTCCGCCTCACACAGGGCTTCCCAGAATGCGTCATACTGTTCCCTGTCCATGGGACAGTTGATATAATCCGCCGTACCCTTATCATAACGGGAGGCAAAATAGGCGTTGTCCATATCCACCGATTCAAAGCTGACAATCGGTGCCGCCGCATCATAAAAATGCAGGTATTCATGGGCACCCAGCTTTTCCCGGATGCTGTCAAACAGGGCATCCGAGGTCAGCGGACCGGTTGCCACGATGACATGACCTTCTTCCGGAATACTGGTAACCTCTCCCTCATGAACCGTGATGTTGGCATGTCCCTTTACCTTTTCCGTCACCATGGCGGCAAAGGCATGACGATCCACTGCCAGGGCACCGCCTGCCTCCACACGGGTGGCATCCGCACAGGCCAGAATCAGGCTGCCGGAACGGCGCAGCTCTTCCTTCAACAATCCCGGTGCGGTACAGATTTCCGCACCGCGCAGAGAATTGGAGCAGCATAATTCCGCAAAATCATGGGTATGGTGTGCCGGTGTCAGCTTGACCGGCTTCATCTCGTGCAGATCTACCTGAATGCCCCGCTGGGCCAGCTGCCATGCGGCTTCACTTCCGGCAAGACCTGCTCCAATGACGATCGCTTTATGCATCGGCATTTTCCTCCGTTACCGCTGTCTTTTTCCGGGTGGTACGCTTTTTCGTTTCCCCGTCAGCGGCCTTTTTGGTCGTCTTTTTTGTGGTTGTCTTTTTTGCAGCCGTCTTTTTGGCTGTTGTCTTTTTCGCTGTGGATTTGGTGGTTTTCTTTGCCGTCTTTTTCGGCTTATCCTCTGCAGCGTTTTCTATGGTTTCACCGTTTTCCGCTGCTGCGGCTGCCTCGGCTTCCTTCTGTGCCTTGGTCTTGCGTGGGGTCCGCTTGCTGATAAATTCCTTATAGCCGCAGCCTTCCTTGTAGCACACAAAATGTGCTTCACCGGTTTCCCGGTCATAATGGCGAAACAGGGTGGAGCCGCAGTCCGGGCATTCCTTTTTGGTGACCTTATCCCATGTCATGAACGTGCATTCCGGATAATTGTCACAGCCCAGGAAGGGGAAGCCCCGCTTGGATTTCAGTTCTACCACATTGCCGCCGCACTTGGGGCAGTTGACGCCGGTTTTGATGGCGATATTCTTGGTATTTTTACAATCCGGATAGCCGGAGCAGGCAAGGAACTTGCCAAACCGACCGGATTTGATGACCATAGGCTTGCCGCACACCTCACAGATTTCATCTGTGACTTCATCCTTGATCTTGATGCGCTGGCCTTCCAGATCCTTTTCCGCCTGCTGCAAAGCCGCTTCAAAGCCGCCATAGAACTTGCGCAGAACCTCTACATAGCCGATTTTTCCCTGTTCTACCTCGTCCAGCTCTTCCTCCATATGTGCCGTGAACTCCAAGTCGGAAATCGACTGGAATTTATCCACCAGCAGCTCGGTGACACCCTCACCCAGCGGAGTCGGACGCAGGCTTCTGCCTTCCTTTGCTACATAATCCCGTTCCAGAATGGTGGAAATGGTAGGCGCATAGGTGGACGGACGTCCGATGCCCTTTTCCTCCATCGCCTTGATGAGAGATGCTTCGGTATAGCGTGCCGGCGGCTGGGTGAAATGCTGTGCCGGAGTCAGTTTGCGGCAGGTGAGCGCATCGCCTTCGTCAAAATTCGGCAGCGGTTTGCCCGCTGTGGTTTCCTGCCTGGCATCATCGGTGGATTCCTCATAAACAGCAGTAAAGCCCGGGAATGCCACCTTGTAGCCGCTGGCGCGGAACACATAGCCTTCGGAAAGGATATCTGCCGACACGGTATCCAGAATGGCTTCCGCCATCTGGCATGCCACAAAACGGCTCCAGATCAGCTTATACAGCTTGTACTGCTCCGTTGTCAGGAACGGCTGAATTTCCTCCGGTACCAGATTCACATTGGTGGGTCGGATGGCTTCATGGGCATCCTGGGCACCGTTCTTGGTGCGGAAGGTGCGTTTTTTTGCCGGATAATATTCCGGACCATAGCGGTCAATGATATAGTCCTTTGCCGCTGCCGTTGCTTCATCCGACAGACGCAGGGAGTCGGTACGCATATAGGTAATCAAACCGGTCAGACCCTGCTCTCCGATTTCAATGCCTTCATACAGCTGCTGGGCAATTGCCATGGTTCTGCGGGGTACAAAGCTCAGTTTGCGGCTGGCTTCCTGCTGCAGGGTGGAGGTGATAAAGGGCGGCGCCGGATTTTTGCGCTTTTTGCCCCGCTTTACCTTGCCCACGGTAAAGGGCCTGCCGGTGACTGCCTCCACAATGGCATTGGTCTGTTCCTCGGTTTTCAGTTCCATTTTGCCGCTGGTATCGCCGTAAAAATTCGCGGTAAACACACCGTCCTGAACGGCAAGCTCTGCCTCCAGAGACCAGTATTCCTCCGGGATAAACGCCCGGATCTCCTTTTCCCGATCCACGACCATACGGGTTGCCACCGACTGGACACGTCCGGCAGACAGACCCCGCTTGACCTTCCGCCAAAGGAATGGGGACAGCTCATAGCCCACAATCCGATCCAAAATCCGTCGTGCCTGCTGGGCATCCACCAGATCCAAATCAATATCCCGTGGATGAGCAATACCTTCCTGTACCGCATGCTTGGTGATTTCGTTAAAAGTCACACGCTTGGTGTAGGAATCGCCTAAATGCAGCAGTTCCTTCAGATGCCATGAAATGGCTTCGCCTTCCCGGTCCGGGTCAGTTGCGAGATAGACAAAATCACTTTCCTCTACCGCGTCACGCAGCTCATTAATCAGTTTTTCCTTGCCCTCAATCGGAACATATTCCGGTTTAAAGTCGTGTTCAATATCCACGCTCATTTTCTTCTTGGGCAGATCACGCAGATGTCCCATGGAGGCCTTGACCACATAATCCACGCCCAGATATTTTCCAATGGTCTTTGCCTTTGCGGGGGACTCCACAATGACTAGCTTTGACATACCTGTCATTCCTCCTGTTTTGCCATACCTGCCGGTACGGCAAGGTTCAAACTCTATTCCATCCAAAAATTTATGGTTGATGTTCTGTTATTCCGGTCAGATATCCTCTGCCGTCTGATAACCGCTGCCGGTCAGTCTGACATAGGTGCCGATTTCCAGCATGGTCAGGGCGGCAAGCACGGATGCCGCAGGCAGTCTGGTGGCTTCCACCACGGCATCCACTGTGGTATGGCCCTGCTGTACCGCCTGCCAGACGGTACGCTCCACAGGGGAGACTGCCGGCTTTGGCTTTGGACGAACTGCCGGCGCTGTGGACTGTGCCTGTTTCGGCTGGTCTGCCGGTTCGGTTATCGGTATCTGCCTGACTTGCTTCTGCTCCCGGGGCGGATACCGGCGGGGTTCCTGTTTGGCTTCCCCGCTGCCGTAATGGGCCAGAATATCCGATGGCTCCTGTGCCAGTTCGGCAGCACCCTGACGAATCAGGCGGTTGCAGCCTGCACAGCTTGCCCGGTTGATATCTCCCGGTACGGCGAATACATCCCGTCCCTGTTCCAATGCCAGGTCTGCGGAAATCAATGCGCCGGAGCGCTTGGGTGCCTCCACCACCAGGGTTCCCCGGCTGAGACCGGTGATAATGCGGTTGCGCACCGGGAAATGCCAGCCTTTGGGCTCAGTTCCCGGCGGATATTCACTGATGACTGCACCATGGCGCAGAATCTGTTCCATCAGCTTTTTATGCTCCCAGGGATAGCAGACATCCACACCGCTGCCCAGTACCGCAACGGTGACACCGCCTGCTTCCAGAGCGGCACGGTTTGCCGCACCGTCAATCCCCAGTGCCATACCGGATACAATGATACAGCCCTGCTGTGCCAGATTGCCCGCAAAATACCGTGCGGCATGCAGGCCATACTCGGTACAGGAGCGGGTGCCTACAATCGAAATCGACAGCTGACCGGTAAAATCCGGCAGCGTACCCCGCACATACAGTACCAGCGGCGGATCTGCAATCTGCCGCAGCGGCTCCGGATAGGACGGGTCCTGCAGATGAAGCATTTGAATGCCCAGTCTGCGGCAGTCACGTTCAATCCGCCGGGGATAGGTCAGATCCTTTTCCATCAGTGCTCCCAAACGGGACGCATTGATATGGGGCAGATGGGAAAGCTCCTCCCGTCCTGCCTGCCAGACTGCTTCCGGCGTACCAAACTGCTCCAGCACACCGTGGCAGAAACGAACACTGCAGCCCGGACGGGTTGCCAGCCAGAGCCAATATATCATTGCCATATTCCCCCTTCTTTCCGGTTACTTCCTGCTCATTTCATACATAATAATGGAAGCCGCCACCGATGCATTCAGCGATTCCGCACGACCCTCCATGGGAATAATAATCAGCCGGTCACTGAGGGATGCGGCTTTTTTGCTGATTCCCCTGCCCTCATTGCCGATGAGCACGGCAGCACGGGTCAGGTCAACAGTGGTCAGCGGTACGCTTTTGTCGCTGAGTGCTGTGGCATACAGCGGAATCTGCTTCTGCTTGAAAAATTCCGCCGTTTCCTCCATGGTTGCCGCGGCAATGGGCAGGCGGAACGCTGCACCCATGGTAGCCCGCACAACCTTGGGGGAAGTAGGGTCCACACAGCCCTCACACAGGATGATGCCATCCAGTGCAAAGGCATCCGCTGTGCGGATGATGGTTCCCAGATTGCCCGGGTCCTGCAGACCCTCCAGCACCATGAAACGGTCTCCCTGCAGGGTATCCAGTCCGGCTACCGGACGTTCACAGGAAAACAGAATGCCCTGAGGGGTTTTCACATTGGATATCTTCTGCATCAAAGCGGCAGGACAGCTGTGCAGCCTTGCCCCCTGCTGCTCTGCCCGGTGCAAATCCTCCGTGGATACATCCGCATTGTCTGCTACCAGAATATCATGAATTTCCATTCCGCTTAAAAGTGCTTCTCCAAGCATTTTTCCGCCTTCACAGACCATTTCCCGCATATCTTTGCGGTATTTCCGGTCGCCGGACAGGCGGACCATCCGCTTGACCAGCGGATTCTCCCGGCTTTCAATTCGTATACTCATATCTCTATCCTCCCCACGCAGTCATATGCATGGTCTTTCCGATCCGCGAACCATATCTGTCCTGCATCGTACATCGGAAACGCCATGTAAGGCAGGGACACGGCGATATTATCCAGACGAAAAGCCTGAGCGGCACACTGTCATCCCGCTCAGGCTTTGATTTCAGCTTAATCCAGCGGCTTCATCGTCGGGAACAGCAGAACGTCACGGATGGAGGAGCTGTCGGTCAGGAACATAACCAGACGGTCAATGCCCATACCCATGCCACCCGTTGGCGGCAGACCATATTCCATCGCCATCAGGTAATCCTCATCCATCATGTTCGCTTCATCGTCACCTGCATTGCGCAGCTCTACCTGACGCTCGAAGCGTCCGCGCTGGTCTACCGGGTCATTCAGCTCGGAGAAGGCATTGCACAGCTCACGGCCATAAACAAAGCACTCAAACCGCTCGGTCAGCCGGGGATCAGAGGGCTTGCGCTTTGCCAGCGGGGAAATTTCCACCGGATAATCCGTAATAAAGGTGGGCTGGATCAGGTTTTCTTCTACGGTTGCATCGTAAACCATTGCCAGCAGATCGCCCCAGCTCTCCTTGTTCTTGTCGATTTCATAGCCTGCAGCCTTGCATGCAGCCAGTGCCTGCTCACCGTCCATCGCCATGAAGTCCATACCGGAATACTGCTTGACCGCTTCTGCCATGGTCATGCGCTTCCAGCCCTTGGAGAAGTCCAGTTCGGTGCCCTGATACATCACCTTGGTGGTACCCAGTACCTTTTCACAGCAGTGGATAACCATGTCCTCGGTCAGGTCCATCATGCCGTTATAATCGGTATATGCCTGATATACCTCAATAGAGGTAAACTCCGGATTATGCTTGGTATCCATACCTTCATTGCGGAAGATACGTCCGATTTCGTATACGCTTTCCATACCGCCAACGATGAGACGCTTCAGATGCAGTTCGGTTGCGATACGCATGTACATGTCAATATCCAGCGCATTGTGATGGGTGATAAACGGACGGGCTGCCGCACCGCCCGGAATGGTATTCAGGCAGGGGGTTTCCACTTCCATAAAGCCCCGGTTGTCAAAGAAGTTGCGTACCTCACGGATAATCTTAGAACGCAGTTCAAAGGTTCTGCGCACATCCGGATTGACAATCAGGTCTACATAACGGCGGCGGTAGCGGATGTCTGTATCCTTCAGGCCATGCCACTTCTCCGGCAGAGGGCGCAGGGATTTGGACAGCAGCTGCAGGGAATTAACACGGACAGAAATTTCCCCCTTCTGGGTGCGGAAAACCTCGCCCTCAATGCCAATGATGTCGCCGATGTCATACTTCTTAAACTGCTTGTATTCCTCGGTACCCAGCAGGTCACGCTTGACACACAGCTGGATGCGGCCGTAACGGTCGGTAATATCCGAGAAGGTCAGCTTGCCCATGATGCGCTTGCTCATCATACGGCCTGCCAGACGGACAATCTTGCCCTCCATCTCGTCAAAATGCTCGATAATATCGGTAGTATAATTGGTGCGGTCATACCGTACCTGCTGGAACGGGTCCTGTCCAGCCTCCTGCATTGCCTGCAGCTTACCGGTACGGATTTCGTACTCTTCGGATTCCGAGCGAACCGGCTTTGCCGCCTTCGGCTTGCTCTGCTCCGGTGCCTGCTGCTCCGCAGTCAGATTCTGATCCATTTGCTTCCTCCTAGTCGTAATGCAAAAGGACTGTCCGCCTTCCGTTTCCGCCGGGCAGACAGCCTTTTTTCCATGTTACTTGATGATCTCAGTGATCTTGAACTTCACAATTGCTTCGCCCGGTGCTTCTACTTCCACAATGTCGCCGACCTTGTGACCGAGAACTGCTTTGCCTACCGGAGATTCATCGGAAATCAGACCTTCCAGCGGGTCAGCCTCCTGGGAACCTACCAGACGGTATTCCTCTTCCTCGTTAAACTCCACATCTACGATCTTAAAGCTGCAGCCCGGAGACACTTCATCTCTTGCATACTGGTCTGCGGCAATAATCACTGCC
>CAMBYS010000043.1 GCA_945872165.1 uncultured Clostridia bacterium
ATGATTTCCCCGGGACTTGCGAGAAAATCAGAATCTGTCAGCACAGCATTGTGTTCCACATAACCAAAATCCACCTGCTGCATATGTACAGCAAAGCCCTGCTCTGCTGCCTGTGCCATTTGTTCCGATTCCGCCGCCATATGCTGTTCTCTGGGCAGCTCCACCAACTCCCGAATACGATGGGCAGAAACTGAGCTGTTGAGCATATTGGGAATAATGTTGACCAGAGCTGTGAACTGATTGGACAGCTGGGTTCGCTGCTGTAAAAACAATGTCATGGTACCAAAGGCAATTTTATCTGACCACAGCAGAAACAGGCAATAGCCAAATGCCACCATAGCGACAAAGGTGGATACCAGGGAGGTGGCAATGTTGGTCTTAATGGAAAACAGGTTGTATGCCAGTGTATTTTCCCGGTATTCTCCCTGCCGTTCCCGCAGCCCGTCACTGTAATGTTCCATCACGCCGAAGGATTTGATGGTATCCATATTATAAAAGGTTTCCGCTTCATAGCTCATCAGCCTGCTGTTGATCTTCAGTACCTTTTGACGGTATTCCCGGTTCTTCCGCATAAGGAACCGGCTGGCAAACAGTAAAAATGGTGCGGAAAGCAGGGCAATAAATGCCATAACCACATCATAATGCAGAATGACCACAAAGGTTGCAATAAATGTATACAGGGCAATGATAATATTGGGCAGCCAGCTGACTGCATTGCCGGCGATCGTGTTGACATCATTGTTAAACCGATTGAGCAGGTCACCATTTTCATATTGTGACAGGGCCAGCCAGTCTGCATCCATGATTTTATCAAAAATATTCGCCTGAATATCATTGTTGACATATACTGACAGCTTGGTGGAATATCGGCTGACCAGACTGGAAAACAACAGGCTGACCACAGTGCTGGCAATCATAATCAATGCCAGCTGCCACAGCCTGCTGACCTGCCGGGTGGTAATAATATCAATCATATATTTGCTGGCCACAGCGGAAACCAATCCCAGTGTGGAGCTGAGTATGCCCATCAGTGTATACAACACAATGGCCCATTTATACTGTCTGCTAAAGGAAAAAATCCATTTCCAGTCAGAAAAAAATTCCGAAAAGGTTCCGTCATCTATGATATTGAGGATGGCCTGTATGCATCTGGATTTCAATATTTTATTGAAGCCTGAATATTCCCTGATGTCATCCGGCTTCCCATGAGGATTCATAAGCTGTATCTCTCCTGTCCCGCGGCATAGTCTGTACAGCCGCTGCTGTTCTCCCCTCTATTGTTTCATCAATTCCCGTTTTTGTCAAACCCTGTTTTGCTCAGGCGCCTGCTGTTTCCTCTGCCATGATTTTGCACCCCTTTCCCCTTTTCTTACGCCGCTATTTATGCTATGATACAAGTATCTCAGACAAAAAGACCCTTTTTGTCAATTGTTACCGGAAAGGCAGTACTATGATTGATTTACATACCCATATTCTCCCGGAGCTGGATGACGGCTCACAGGATATGGAGGATTCACTGGAAATGTGTGCACTGGCGCTGGAGGGCGGCGTGGATACCATTGTGGCAACCCCGCACAGCAATCAGCTGGGACGGTTTGAAAATTTCCATTCCGAACAGCTGGAGCAGCGGTTTTCCCTGCTGAAACAGGCAATTGCAGAGGAACAGCTGCCCATCCAGCTGTTCCTCGGTATGGAAATCTTTGCTTCTGATGATCTGGAAGAAAAAATCCGCGATGGCATGTTAATCAGCCTGAACCATTCCCGTTACTATCTGATTGAATTTCCATTTGATGCATTGCCATGGCAAATCGGAGAGGAGCTGGAACAGATCTTTGCCGCCGGCGGTATCCCGCTGATTGCCCATCCTGAACGGTATTTCTGTGTACAGGAACAGCCTGCATTGGTATATCAGTGGTTACAGCTGGGCTGTCTGACCCAGATCAACAAAGGCAGTCCGCTGGGCAGGTTCGGCAGGCATGCAGCCCATACCGCGGAGTTCCTGCTGGCAAACCGATTGGTTACCTGTGTAGCAAGCGATGCACATGGCCCTTATATCCGGACAACATTTATGGGAGATATTCAGGAATATTTGTATGACCGGTTCGGTGAATCGGAAATGCTCCGGCTGACCCATGAAAATCCATACCGTATCCTGCATGACCGTCCGGTTCCTCACCATGGCAGCCTGCCGGAACGCAGACGCGGCATTTTCTTTTAATCCATGGGAGAACAGCATATGAAAGTTGTTGATACAAAGGAATATGTTTCCACCCTGCGTGAGCTTGTCCGGGAAGGTCAGGAGGTCAGCATGCAGATTGCCGGGAGCAGTATGTCTCCCTTTCTTGTCCATCAGCGTGACAGCATCTGCTTCCGGGCACCAACCCAGCCCCTCCGGCGGGGTGACATGGTATTTTATCAGCGCACCAATGGACAATTCGTCATGCATCGCATTTGCAGGGTTCGTCCCGAGGGATACTACATCGTTGGCGATGCACAAACTGAGATGGAAGGCCCCATTGCCCGAACACAGATTTTTGCTGTTGTCACCCGGGTATACCGCAAAGGAACCTGGATTGATGCCACAGATTTCTGGTGGAAATTTTTTGCCGGTCCATGGCTTTGGATTGTTCCCTTCCGCCATAAGCTGATTCGTCTGTACCATCTGCTGGGGTTCCATCGAAACAAATAAAACAAGCGCGGTGATCTGAAACCATCAGATTGCTGCGCTTGTCTTTTTATCATGAAATTTTTATTGTCACGATTATTTTGTGATATTCAGTTCTTTTTTAAACCGGGAATAGGAGCCTGTTGCAGTATACAGGGCAGCAACCGGATTGTGTCCCAGTACGCGATCCTTGACAATCATTACCGTGGCAGGTGCCTCGGTATGCTTCAGAAACAGTGTATCATGTCCCACACACAGGCCAATCAGAATATTAAAATCCGTTTTCTGGGCTGCCAGTACCTTTGCCTGCAGAATCGGATTGCACATGGATTCATGGGCACATCCGCCATTCAGCTTGTTTGTATCCGGCACGTCGATTTCCGACTTGTCCACCGCGCCGATTTTGCAGCCCACAGCATAATATTCCATGCCGCAGGCTTTGAGGATTCTGCAAAAAATACTGGTTTCCTTCAGCAGTCCGATACAGGACGCAATACCGATTTTTTTATATCCCATACGGCGGATAAATTCAATGGTCTCCTCTACACGGGTCAGTCTGCCGTAAAATTCCCCTTCAATGCAGGCCGATGTATAGGCAATCTTTCTCTGTTCCGCATCCTGATACTGCGCCATGGCTTCTTCCAGCAGAGCCGGATCCAGACTGGCTGTAGGACAGAAGGGCGGATACTGATCTTCCTTCCTGCCTCTGCAGGCAACAATACCACAATCCGGACAGCTATGTGTACATTCTGTCATTCTGCATCCTCCTTTGATTCCGCTCCATACAACGTCTGGTACAGCTGGGCAAACAGCCGGTCACGTCGTGCAATTGCCTGCTTATCTTTTCCATCGGAATAATCGTAAAAGCCTTTTCCGGTCTTGACGCCGTAATTTCCTGCGGCATAGCAGTCTGCAATCAGCTTCTGGGGCTGTTCCGCACGGCTCAAATCCGGGCTGAGGTATTCGGAGATATGGTAAAAGATATCCAAGCCGCCGAAATCTGCCACCTCAAAGGGTCCCAATGCCGCATAGCGGAAGCCCAGGCTGTATTTCATGACGGCATCCACATCCTCCACAGAGGCAATGCCACGCTCCACAATTTCCATGCATTCCCGCAGAATGGCATACTGGATACGGTTTGCAATAAAGCCGGCAGCATCCTTCCGGCATAAAACCGGCTTTTTGCCAATTTGCAGCGCAATATCCCGCACCAGCTGTACACTGCGGTCATCCGTCTCATCTCCACGGATGATTTCAATGAGCGGAATCAGGTGAGGCGGATTAAACCAGTGCATGCCGAGAAAGCGATGCTTTCCTTTCACCCGTTCACAGATCCGATTGATGGACAAACCTGAGGTATTGGTCGCCAGCACACAAGCATCTGAGACAACCTGAGATACCTGTTCCCAATAATCCTGCTTGATGGCCAGATCCTCAATAATGGATTCCACAATCAGGTCACAGTCGGCAAACACCTGCATATCCGTGGAAAAATGCAGATGGTCCAGCATGGCATCTGCCTGCTGCTGTGTGATTTTTCCAGCCTGTACATCCGTAGGCAGGCTGGCGGATATATTGTTCCGCACCCGCTGCATGGATGCCTCACTGCGGACATGCAGTACAGTATCAAAGCCCTGCTCCATAAAAATCAATGCCATGCTGGAGCTCATGGTTCCGGCTCCGGCAATGCCAATTTTCATCGGTTTCATATTTCCACCTTTTCAGACAAACTGATTTTTTGCCCGGTCATAGACATAATCCACGGCATGAAGCTTGCGCTCCAGACCAGCCTGGTCTACATCCAAATCCTCACACAGCTGATCCAGTGATGCATACTGGTCACGCAGTCTGGTATTAATAAAGCTCAACAGCATAATCGGGTCCTGAGGTATCATGTTGATTCATTCTCCTTTATTTTGATAGTCTTATTATACCATACCCGATGGCATTTGTCAGTCCTGGTCCTGAGAATCCGTGGCTTTTGCTGCCGCATAAGCTTCATCATAAAATACTTCCTGAGAATTCAGCTTTTCCGTTCCCAGCATCCGGTCAATATATTTGCGGTCACGTGTCTGCATTTTACCCTTCTCATCATCCGCCATAATGGTATCGAAAATATGGCGAATCCGGTTCTTCACATCCGGGTCATAGATCGGTGCAGCAACCTCCACACGTTTCAATGTGTTTCGGGTCATGAAATCCGCAGAAGCAATATACAGCTTTTCCTGTTCCCCTACACCAAAGCGGTAAATACGGGAATGCTCCAGATAGCGTCCTACCACGCTGATGACGGTAATGTTATCGGTTTTTCCTTCTACGCCCGGTACCAGACAGCAGATACCCCGGACAATCAGCTCGATTTTTACGCCTGCCTTGGAGGCTTCAATCAGCTTATCAATGATGTCCTTATCGGTAAGGGAATTGATTTTAATGCCAATATAAGCCGGCAGTCCCTGTTTTGCCTTTGTCATCTCTGCGTCCATCATTGCCAGCACTTTATTCTGCAGACAATGGGGCGCTACCAGCAGATGCTTGGTTTCTTCTACCGTCTCACCCAGCATCAGTGCACGGAACACCTTGGCTGCCTCCGCACCGATTTCCTGATTGCCGGTCAGCAGAGACAGGTCTGTATACAGACGGGAAGTCTTTTCATTATAGTTGCCCGTACCGATCTGGGTGATGTACTGCAAGCCATTTTCTGTATTCCGAATGATCTGGCACAGCTTGGAATGCACTTTATATTTGCCCAAACCATAAATGATATGGCAGCCGGCATCCTCCAGTCTGCGGGACATTTCAATGTTATTGGCTTCATCAAACCGCGCCCGCAGCTCTACCAGAACAATAACTTCCTTGCCGTTTTCCGCGGCTTCAATCAAGGTATCAATAATCTTGCTTCGTTCTGCCACACGATATAAGGTCATCTTGATGGAAACAACCTGTTCGTCCTCCGCAGCCTCATGCAGCATGCGCAGGAATGGCTTGATGCTCTCAAAGGGATAGGACAACAACACATCCTTTTGGGCAACCTGATCGAGAATACTTTCCTTTAAATTGAGAGCCGGTGTCATCTGTGGGGTTCGTCTGTCATAAAACAGTTCGGTACGGTCACGCAGATACCCCTGCAGCTGGAATACAAAGGACAGATCCAACGGGGTACCTACCTGAATGATATGATTGGTATGCACACCCAGGAATTTTGCCAGTTCCTTTTTCTTTTTGTTGTTGATCTGACGGCTCAGCTCCAGACGAACCGGGCTCAGTCTGGTTCTCTGCTTAATCAGGCGTTCCATTACATTGCGGTACTCCATATCCTCATCATATACCTCAATGTCGTCAATATCCGCATTGCGGGTCACACGCATGATAGATTTTTCCTTGACAGTATAAGTAGGATACAGCTTGGAGACAAAATGCAGAATCAGTTCCTCACACAGCATAAAATTGCCCGGACGGGATGGAATCTCAATCAGCCGTTTGAATACGCTGTTGGTACATGGCACAATACCGGTCTTGGTCTTTCCGCCCTTGGTATTGAGCAGCACCAGCGCATACAGTTCCTTGTTGTTCAGGAACGGGAAAGGCTGCTGTTTGCCGATAATCATAGGCATCAGGAACGGCGCAATATTCTGGTCAAAATAGGTCTCCAGCAATGCGCCTTCCTTTTTGGACAGCTTATTGAAATTGATGATGCGGATGCCCTGAGGCTCCAGCTCGCCCATCAGCTGTTCATAAATCCGTGCTTTTTTCTGCTCCAGTTCCACGGTATGCTCCAGAATCGCATCCACCTGCTCCTCACTGGTCATACCGGTTTTGTTTTCCCGGATTTTTTCATCCGAATGCATCTGTACCATCAGCGTACCTACGCGCACCATAAAGAACTCGTCCAGATTGGACTGATAAATAGAGGCAAAGGTCAAACGCTCCGCCAGCGGCACCGATTCATTTCCAGCTTCATCCAGCACACGTTCATTAAACTGCAGCCATGACAGTTCCCGATTGGTATAACAACTTTTTGCCATATTTCTTTTTCTCCTTCGATGTACGGATTGTTTGATCTGTTCTTCAGCTTATGTTATATTTCACCCGGCTATGCGGGCTTATCCTGTACAGGAAATTCATGCTATAAGACAGTAAAAAATGCCGAGACATAGAAACCTCTGTCCCAGCACATCCATGTGTATCCCTTTTGTTTTCATCGCTGCTCCCTGCTTTCCTGTCATAAGAATTGGTTATATTGTACCGCTTTTACTGCCATAAATCTATGATTTGACGTAAAAAAAACAAAGAATAATCAAAGATTTTACGTACAGCAAAATTCATGCTATAATGGATTTACTTTTTTGAAACCAGAGGTCACGAAAATGGAAATTCTGTATCAGGACAACCGCATACTGGTTTGTATCAAGCCCGCTGGCATCCTGTCCACCGATGAACCCGGCGGATTGCCGGAGCTGGTACGCCGGGAACTGGGAGATTCCCAGGCCTGTGTCCGCACCGTGCATCGTCTGGACCGTGTGGTAGGCGGTGTCATGGTTCTGGCACGTTCCCGTGAGGCTGCCAGACGGCTGTCCGCCCAGATCCGGCAGCACAGCTGGAGCAAGGAATATCTGGCAGTGGTACACGGCACACCGGGCAGCGGTACCTTCCATGACCTGCTGCTCCGTTCAAAGGAGGAACGCAAAACCTATGTGGTCTCCCATCCGGAAAAAGGAGCACAGGAAGCCATTCTGGATTATGCTTCCATTGCATCTGTCAATTCCCTGTCCCTTGTCAGAATCCGACTGAAAACCGGACGTACCCATCAGATCCGCGCCCAGTTTTCTGCCCATGGATATCCATTGTACGGAGATAAAAAATATGATGCGCCGGAGGACTCCGGTCATACCATTGCGTTATGGTCGCATTCTATATCCTTTATCCATCCACAGACGGAACAGCCGGTACATTTTTCCGCACTGCCGTCCCGGACGGCACCATGGACAGATTTCCCCCAGCTTTGGGAACCCACATTCAGCCAAGGA
Source organism: uncultured Clostridia bacterium (assembly GCA_945872165.1). Classification (GTDB taxonomy): domain Bacteria; phylum Bacillota; class Clostridia; order Oscillospirales; family Butyricicoccaceae; genus Butyricicoccus_A. The sequence goes on from CAMBYS010000043.1 coordinate 7,690, forward strand.
GGCAACCGATGAACCGATTATTGATTATTGGCGGCGGCGCTGCCGGTATGGCTGCGGCAATTCGTGCAGCACAGACCAACCCGGAGGCACAGATTACCATACTGGAAGGACTGGACCGTGTGGGCAAAAAAATCCTTGCTACCGGCAACGGACGCTGTAATCTGACCAATGCATATATCACGCCGGAGCATTACCATTCTCAGGACCCGGCACGTCTGGAGCAGCTGCTTTCCCGGATGGATACGCAACGTACCCTGACTTTTTTCCAGTCCATCGGACTGTACTGTATGGAAGAGGATATGGGTCGTATCTATCCCTACTGCAAACAGGCTGCCATGGTGCTGGATATTCTGCTTCTGGCACTCCAGCGCTATCATATCCATGTGGTCTGCAATTGCAGGGTGACCGATATCACCGCTTCCAAAAAAGGCTTTACGGTAACCGCTGAAAATGGAACAACCTATCGCGGAGATGCGGTCATCCTCACAGCCGGAGGACGGGCTGCACCCAAACAGGGCACCAGCGGCACCTCGTATCCCCTTGCCGTCAAAATGGGCCACCGATATGCACGGCTGTACCCTTGTCTGGTTCCTCTCCAGTGCCGGAGCAATGTGCTCAAAGGGCTGAAGGGCATCCGGGTTACCTGCCACACGGCGCTGTACCGTGGAAAACAGAAGCTTTCTGAAGAGCTGGGGGAAATCCAGCTGACGGATTATGGTCTGTCCGGCATTCCTGCCCTGCAGCTGTCCTGCTGGATGGACAACAAAGATGCAGACTATACTGCACGGTTGGATTTGTTTCCCGACTGGAGTTATGATGACCTGCGTTCCCTGATCCAGCAGCGCATCCGGGAATTTCCCAATGAACCGCTGGCAACCTTCCTGCTCGGTCTGATACACAAGAAAATTTTGTACGCCGTATGCAAGACCTGTTCTCTGGAGCCGTTATCCCGCACAGCCGGTTCCCTGTCCCGTCAGGAAATGGACCTGCTGGTTTCCACGCTCAAAGGCTGGAAATTCCCAGTGACCGGCACACTGTCCTGGGATCATGCCCAGGTGACCGGCGGCGGTGTCTTTTTACAGGAAATCAACGATGACTTTTCCTCCCGCCGGCAGCCAGGTTTCTATCTCGCCGGTGAGGTACTGGATGTGGCAGGCGACTGCGGCGGCTATAATCTCCATTGGGCCTGGTGCTCCGGCATGGCTGCGGGCGAAGCCGCTGCCCAATGGATACAGTAATACCATCCCCAGATACAGCAACAGGACAGGCGCTTCCGCCTGTCCTGTTTTTTTGCGTTTGTATGTTATGAATTAATCCTTCCAGCCACGGCAAATGACACTGGCAATCAGCTGAATGGCATGCTGGATATCCCGAACATTTGCCATTTCACTTGGGGAATGGATATACCGTGTAGGAATGCTGACCGCACCGGCACGCACGCCGCCTGCAGCACGCTGAATGACACCGGTATCCGTACCGCCAAATTCCATGATTTCCCGCTGTACCGGAATATGCTCCTGCTCTGCGGCAGCATACAATGCCTGCTTGACACTCTGGTCACAGATCACGGAGCGATCCATAATTTTTACCGCAGGACCTGCTCCCAGCTTCACTGCCATGGGATATTTCCGCTCCGGCATGTCACCGGTATCCGTCACATCCACGGCAATGGCATAATCCGGCTGAATCGCAAAGGCAGCGGTCTGTGCACCCCGCAGGCCCACTTCCTCCTGTGCCGTAAAGGCAACATATAAATCGGTATCATAGTCCTTCTTTGCCAGCTCCGCCATGACGCCAATCAGTGTCAGGCAGCCAATGCGGTTATCCAGATAGGGTCCGCAAAGAATATCGCCCTGCTGGAAGGGTTCACCGTCAAATACGGCAAAGTCACCTACCTGAATGCTCTGCTCCGCCTGCTCCTTGCTGGCAGCACCGATATCCAGAAACAGATTGTCAAAGCCCAGCTTGCTATAAGGTGTCTTTTCCTCAAAGGAAATCACACCACGGGTACCATTTTGGAAGCGAACCTGCCGGTCAATCAGGTCACCGATCATCAGTCCGCCCACCTGCGCAAACCGTGCAAAACCATCCTCGTCAATGTGTGTCACAACCACGCCGATGGAATCCATATGGGCAGCCAGCAGGACGGTCTTGCCTGTTCCCGGACGATGATAAATCAGATTGTTCATTGCATCGATATGATGCTCCCAAGCTCCGATATCATGCACGGTATCTGCTGTCAGTTCGGTCAATGTCTCAATGATATCCTGCTCCCTGCCGGAAGGGCCAAAGGCTGTGGAAAGCTGTCGAAACGATTTCAATATATCAAAACTCATGATTTTCCTCTCCCAAATAATCCAGAAAATGTCGGCTCAGCTCCAGCATGCCATTTATATCCTCAATGGCTGCGACACTGGAGGGGGAATGGATATACCGTACCGGTACAGCCAGTCCGGCGGTGAGAACACCGTTCCGGGTCAGATGAATCCGCCCGGCATCGGTTCCGCCTGCCACACGATGCTTGGTCTGCCATGCAATGCCATGCCGTTCCGCCAGCATACGCAGGGTTTCAAACAGCTTCTGGTTGTAAATCGTGGAACGATCCATAAACGGAATGACTACGCCATGACGCAGGCCACATACCTGTTTTGCTCCGTCCACCTCTGCCAGATCCGCAGCTGTGGTACCCTCCAGCACCAGACAAAGATCCGGATGCAGGGCAAACGCCGCACAGCGTGCACCGCGCAGGCCGACCTCTTCCTGTACCGAAAAGACAAACCAGGTATCCACTGCCGGCTGTTCCCGCAGCAGGGTCAGCATGGCAGCACAGCCCACACGGTCATCAATCGCCTTTGCCTTGAGCATGCCGTCACCGAAACGGACACAATCGGAATCAAATACACCATAGGTACCCAGCGGTACCTTTTTTTCCGCCGCTTTTTTATCAGAAGCGCCGATATCAATATACAGACTGCGGGTCTTAGGCATGGTCTGGCGTTCCGCCCGGGTGGTGAGATGCACAGCCTTAATGCCTACGACACCCCGCACATCACCGAACAGTACCCGCCGTCCGATGACAACCCTCGGGTCAACACCGCCTACAAAGCCGAATTTGATACAGCCATCCTCGGTATAACCCTTACAAATGATGCCAACCTCATCCATATGTGCTGCCAGCATCACGATTTTATCCATCTGTTTTCTGCCTTTACGGAACACCATCAGATTGCCGATATTGTCCTCCCGGATTTCATCCGCATATGGCTCCGCCTGTGCACGGATATACTCCCGTACTGCATCTTCACATCCGGACGGGCCCGGCAGACTGCACAGCTTTTCCAAAAGCTCTGTCATTTCCGTGCCACCTCCCCATGAAATTCCTTCAAAAATGCTGCCATCAGGTCACTGACAGCTTCTACATCCGAAATCTGGATGGTTTCAATGGGCGTATGCATATACTTCAATGGAATGGACAGCAATCCCATGGCAATGCCGCTGCGGACCACCTGCATATCCCACGCATTGGTACCGGTATTGCCCTCCATGACCTCAATCTGGTATGGAATTTCCTCTGCACGGGCAACCCGGAGCAGCTGATTGGTCAGCCCGCGATGCAGATTCGGGCCCATACCCACCAGCACACCGCCGCCAAAGGTAAAGGCTTCATCTGAACCGCTGTCCGGTGTCCTGGCATGGCTCACATCCACGGCAATGCCATAATCCGGCATCTCACGGAAGCTGGCTGTCAATGCACCCAGCGAATCGGTTTCCTCATGTACTGAGCCGCATACCACAATATCCACATCCAGTTCTGTATCCTGCAGCTTACGCATGGCCTCCACAATGGCAATCAAACCTGCACGGTCATCCAGACATTTGCCGGTAATCTGTCCCTTTGCCAGCTCATAGGGCGGCTGTGCAAAAACAATGGGTGTACCAATCGGAATGACAGACCTGGCATCCAGCAGACCGGTATCAATCAGCATTTCATGCATGGGCACCGCTTTGTCCTGTTCTCCTGCCGCCAGCAGATGGGGCGGTGTGCAGGCAATGACGCCATATCGAGGCTGTTCTGTCAAAATAGTTACCTCAGCTCCCAGCAGCATACGCGGATCAATGCCGCCAACCTGTGTAAAACGCAAAAAACCACCGTCCAGCACATCGGTTACCATGAATCCGATCTGATCCAGATGGGCATCCAGCAGAATGGTTTTTGCATGGGGCTTGCCGCAGCTTTTCCAGCCCAGTACATTGCCGCAGGGGTCAATTTCCACCAGGTCACAATATGGTGTCAGCAGTTTCTTTGCCACTTCCGCAGCATGTCCTTCAAAGCCGGTCACACCGTCTGCGCTGCAAAGCTGTATCAGCATTTCCTTCACAGTATTACCTCCTTTGAACGCTTTTTTAATCCACCAATTATTATACGCTTCTATGCCGATTTGTAAAGCATCCTGTCCTGATCTGTCCCTTGTCCCGGACAGAAAAATGTGCTACACTGGCAGGTATGATACGAAAAAATATATGTTATTGCATTCCACCGGAGCAGGAAGGACAGACTGTGGAACGGTTTCTGCGCTCACAGGGCTTTTCCCGCCATCTGGTCATCACAACCAAATATCAGGAACATGGCCTGCTGCTGGACGGCAGCCCGACCCGTTCCAATGTACGGCTGCATGCCGGACAGCTTCTGACTGCTGCCATTGTCAGCCATGCGCCCAATGAAAATTTACAGCCGGCAGAACTGCCTCTGTCTATTGTCTATGAGGATGAAGATATCATTGTGCTCAACAAGCCTGCCGGTATGCCGGTACATCCGTCACAGGGACATTATACGGACACGCTGTCCAATGGACTGGCGTATTATTACCAGCAGCTGGAGGAACCGTTTACTGCACGTTCCATAGGCAGACTGGACCGGGACACCTCCGGTCTGGTGTTGTTTGCCCGGCATGAGCTCTCCGCCTGTATTCTGGCAGAACAGATGCGAAACCGGGACATCCATCGGGAATACCGTGCGATTTGTACCGGGATTCTGCCGGAATCCGGCACCATTGACGCACCCATTGCCCGTGCTCATGACAGCACCATGGAACGGGTGGTGGATTTTGACCGCGGTGAACCTGCCGTAACCCATTTCCGGCGGCTGGATATGGCAAATGGATATTCCCTTGCCGCTGTCCGGCTGGAAACCGGACGAACCCATCAGATTCGGGTGCACATGAAGCACATCAGACATCCATTGCCGGGAGATTTTCTCTACAACCCGGATTACCATGTGATAAATCGTCAGGCTCTGCACTCGTTCCGCCTGGCCTTCCAGCATCCGATTACCAGGGAACCCATGGATTTTACCGCACCGATTCCCGACGATATGCGGACAATCCTGAAATAAAAAAGCTCCCCTTTAGGTGGTGCAAATTAGGGATTTTCAATCCCGGAAAAAATATCGGCATAGTTTGGTATGTATTTACCGGCTATGCCGATTTTTCATTGTCAGTAATAGTTGGCGGCGTGAATTCGCCTATGCAGTTCCATACGATTTTGATGCGCTGTGCCTTGTGCCCGTCAATGCGCTCAGACTGATACACATAGATTTTCTCAACGAACTCCCGGATGATCTCTGCGGTCAGTTCTTTGACGTCCGTGTACTTCTGAACAAGAGCCAAGAAGCGGTTAACATTCACGGAGCTTTCCTTTTCAGCAGCAATCAGCTTTTTCAATTCGGCTACCCGGCTTTCCAGACTTTTCTGTTCACCCTCATAGCTGGCGCTCATCTTCGTAAAACGCTCATCGGAAATTTTGCCTTCGATATTGTCCTCATAAAGCCTTTGAATAATCTCGTCCAGCTTGCGGATACGGGTCTGTGCCCGTTCCAGCTCACGCTTTCCGTCCCGGAGGCTGCGGTCAAGTTCGGCCAGTGACTTTTTGGTAATCAGTTCAACGAAATCTGCCTCGTGCTCCCTTGCGTAGGTAGTCACGGTCTGAAGCTGGCCAAGAAGAATCTGCTCGATGACCTCGTTGCGGATCTGGTGAGAACTGCAGCCGCCCTTTATTTTTCGATAGGTGGAGCAGACCATGTATTCTTTCTGCGGAAGATTGCGGCCTCGTACTTGGTAGAGCTTTTTCCCGCAGTCTGCGCAGAACACCATTCCAGAGAGAATCGGCATCTCGCCCATCGGCGTAACCCGGCGTCTGCCGTCCCGGATTCGCTGAACAATATCAAAGGTCTCTTGGTCGATGATCGCCTCGTGGGTATTCTCGAAAATCTGCCACTGTGACGGATCGTTGTGAAGCTGCTTTTTGTTCTTGTAGGATTTTCGGTAGGTCTTGAAATTGA
>CAMBYS010000044.1 GCA_945872165.1 uncultured Clostridia bacterium
AGATTGTGCTCCAGGCTGGCCCAGAAATCCATGGCGATGGTACGGAACTGTACCTCCACCTTCATGCGGCGGGTTTCATTCTGCAGGAAAATCGGAACCTCGATAATCAGATGCAGGCTGCGGTAGCCATTGGGCTTTGGATTGCGGATATAATCCTTTCGTTCAATCAGTGTCACATCATCCTGCCGGAGCAGGGCTTCTGCCAGGAAGTAAATATCCTCCGGGAAGGAGCAGATGACACGGACGCCGGCAATATCAAATAAATTGTTTTCGATGGATTCCAATGTCAGCGGCAGATTCCTGCGCTGCAGCTTGCCAAAAATGCTTTCCGGGCTTTTCAGGCGGGTTTTAATGGATTCAATCGGGTTGCTTTCCCGATGCAGGGACATCTGGACATCCAGGACACGGAATTTTGTCTCCACTTCCATAATCGCACATCGGTAATAGGTCATCAGATGGCGAAACGGTTCCGCGGAGGGAGAAGGATTGGACTGGAATGGGATCAGCTGTGCGGTCCAGTCCGGTTGTTTCTTTGACATAATTTTTTCATTCTTTCTGTGCGAAATCCAGAGGATTTTATGGGTATTTGTTCTTTTTTATTATATCCTGTAGCTGGAATCACGTCAACAGACAAGCTATGAAGGAATTGTAACAAGAATGTGAATTCAACCCAGGAAGCCCAGATGCTCCAGCAGAATCTTGCATCCCATAAGGATCAGTACGATACCGCCAACCAGCTCTGCCCGGGATTTATACCGCACACCAAAGGCATGACCGATTTTGATACCGATTGCAGACAGGATAAAGGTAGTACATCCAATAAATGTGACCGCAGGCAGGATGGATACCTCCAGGAAGGCAAAGGTAACTCCTACTGCCAGCGCATCAATGCTGGTGGCCACAGCCAGCGGCAGCATGGTGGCAGCGGAAAAGGAATCATTCAGCTCTTCCGCATCCCCCCGGGATTCCTTTACCATGTTGGCACCGATGAGAACCAGCAGCACAAAGGCAATCCAATGGTCAATGCTGACAATATACCGCTGGAACTGGCTGCCCAGCAGATAGCCGATCAGCGGCATCAGCAGCTGGAAGCCGCCGAAATACAGGCCAGCCAGACAGGCATGCCGGAGCCTGAGCTGGCGCACGGATAAGCCCTTGCAGATGGAGACGGCAAAGGCATCCATGGACAAGCCCACCGCCAGAATAAACAGATCCAGAACATTCATAAAAACAATCACTCCTTGCAGTGTGCAGCACAGATGGAGACCGTCTCTGACGCAAATAGGGAAAGAAAAAAAGACGAACCCCTATCTGTGGCAATACAGATAAGTCTCGTCATTTCAAACAAAGCCAGGAATTACAATCCAGTATGTTGACTTGGTTACGTCGTGCGCTGACTACTCCCTTATGTTCAATATACCATAACATGGATTGGAATATGTGTCAAGCACAAAAAATTTCGTTACATATGTGTTACAAAAACTAACTTTCGTCAACTTCAACGATTTATTTGGTTAAATTTGTACCATATGGCGGAGCAGTTTTTTTGTAAAATCGTTGCGGATTTGCAGACTTGATGGTATACTATAGATAGTATAAAATCTATCACACACATTTGGTCCTGCGATGCGCTGCGCCATGGGAGCTCCTGACAGACGCGCAGAACCAAATAGGTATAAGATCAATCCTTCGGGCTGCCGGAACAGGCACAAGGTGTTGCTGGCAGTTTTGGACGCATCCGATGAGATGCGTTGCATGTAATGGTTGGTGGATATACAGGGTTTCGGAAAATGTATATCGTGATAACATGATCCGTGATTTGGTGAAAGAGATAAAATATGAACTATAGGAAAAACAAATTGGAACGTCTGACAAGAGTTGCACATTTGTATTATGAAGAAGACAAAACACAGGGAGAAATTGCCGCACTGATGAATATTTCCCGTCCCCTGGTCAGCCGTATTCTGCAGGAGGCGCGGGATGTGGGTATTGTGGAAATCCGTGTGCACCGGCCGGCCTGCGACAGGGAAACCCTGCAGGAGCACCTGTGCCAGCAGTTCGGTCTGCAGGAAGCTGTTCTGTTTTCCGATGAAGAATCCAGTGCGAGAATTGACCATAATATCGCCAAGCGAATGCTGGAATTCCTTGAGGAACGACAGCCGGAATATCTGGGCATCGGATGGGGCTCCATTATCGGTACAGCCACAAGGCTGCTGGATCGGGTTCCGCCCCATGATACCGCCATCCGGTCAGTTTGCCCGCTGGTGGGAAACAGCAGTGTTTCTTCCCGTCAGTACCATTCAGATGAAAATGTGCGCATCATTGCAGCGTGCTATGGCGCACAGCCGGTTTTCCTGCATGCACCGGTTTTTTATCAGGATGAGGCGGAACGCAATCTGTTGTATGCGACCCGCCATTATCAGGATGTGAACCGTCTGTGGGACAAGCTGGATATGGCGCTGGTGGGTGTCCATGACACAACAATCGAGCGGGATGTGGGCTATCCCATGGAGCGCAACAGCCGCACAGTTGGCCATCTGGCCGGCAATGCCTATGACCGGAATGGCAGCATTGTGGCACCGGAGCGCAATTGTATCGTGCATATCCCGGCGGAACATCTGACACATTGCCGATGCGTCGTGGGATTGTGTGCAGCAGATGTGAGCCCGGCAGCCTTGCTGGGTGCCCTTCGGACCGGAATCCTGACCCATATCTTTCTGCGGGAGTCTCTGGCAGAGACGCTGCTGGAAGAATAAACCAACCGAATGAAACAACGCTCTTTCCTGGGCAGACGGGAGAGAGCGTTTTTTCTATCTGCATAGAGAACAGATGCTTTTGTCAGGAATTTTTGTGTAAGATGCTGTACTCCTTTTATGGGATTTTGTGAGGTAATGGGAGAAAGCACCGCAGTTATGGAGAAAAATGGTTAAGTTATGGTTGCAAGGTGCAGAAGATTTGGACTTTTATTGGGACGAAAAACTGCTTAAATTGTGGAAATATTCGTTCGAGGACATGGAAAAAGTACGTAAATAGAAAACCGCACCGGTTGACAAAAACTGCATCACATGGTAAACTTATTTTCAAGTGAGACAAAACTTTTCCGCGGCATTCGGAACGAGCAGAATGCCTGCTGTGCTGATAACTTGGTTCGTAAAAAAACGGGTTGTCAGCTTTTTTTGTAAGAGAGGGTTTTGGTTCAAGATGAATCTTTCTTCTTCCGAAAGGAAGGGAAAAATCTGTTTCAGGAAAGGATAAGAATTATGCTTTATTCCGCAGAAGTGGAAAACATGTGTCCGGTAGCTAAGGGCGCATACCATGGTCCGGCTCCGATCCCGCAGGAGGGCAAGTGGACCCAGGCAATGGAAATCAAGGACATCAGCGGTCTGACCCATGGCATCGGCTGGTGTGCTCCGGAACAGGGTGCCTGCAAGCTGACCCTGAATGTAAAGGAAGGCATTATTGAGGAAGCTCTGGTTGAGACCATCGGCTGCTCCGGTATGACCCATTCCGCAGCAATGGCCTCTGAAATCCTGCCGGGCAAGACCCTGCTGGAAGCACTGAATACTGACCTGGTATGTGATGCAATCAACGTTGCAATGCGTGAGCTGTTCCTGCAGATCGTATATGGCCGTACCCAGACCGCATTCTCTGAAAATGGTCTGCCGATCGGCGCTGGCCTGGAGGATCTGGGCAAGGGCCTGAGAAGCCAGGTTGGTACCATGTACGGCACCAAGGCTAAGGGCACCCGTTACCTGGAAATGGCAGAAGGCTATGTAACCCGTCTGGCTCTGGATAAGGATAACCTCGTTATCGGCTATGAGTTCGTACATCTTGGAAAGATGATGGAACAGATCCGCAAGGGTGTAGAGCCGGCTGAGGCTATGAAGAAGAACACCAACACCTATGGCCGCTTTGCTGAGGGTGTTAAGTTTATCGACCCGCGTGCAGAGTAAGGAGGACTGGAATCATGGCTTTATTTGAAAGTTACGAGAGAAGAATTGACAAGATCAATGGTGTCCTCGCTGAGTATGGCATTTCCAGTGTGGAGGAATGCGCTGAAATCTGCAAGGCAAAGGGCATTGACCCGGCTGCTACCGTTCGTTCCGTACAGCCGATCGCATTTGAGAACGCTTGCTGGGCTTACACCGTAGGTGCTGCAATCGCAATCAAGAAGGAAGTAAAGTCCGCTCCGGAAGCTGCTGAGGCAATCGGCATCGGTCTGCAGGCATTCTGCATCCCGGGTTCTGTAGCAGATGACCGTAAGGTTGGTATCGGCCATGGCAATCTGGCAGCTATGCTGCTGCGCGAGGAGACCAAGTGCTTCGCATTCCTGGCAGGCCATGAGTCCTTCGCAGCTGCAGAAGGTGCAATCGGTCTGGCTCGTTCCGCTAACAAGGCACGTAAGGAGCCGCTGCGCGTTATCCTGAACGGCCTGGGCAAGGACGCTGCTCAGATTATCTCCCGTATCAACGGCTTTACTTATGTTCAGACCAAGTTCGACTACTTCACCGGCGAACTGAACATTGTGAAGGAAATCGCTTACTCCGATGGCGAGCGCTCCAAGGTTCGCTGCTTCGGTGCTGATGATGTACGTGAAGGCGTTGCTATCATGCATCATGAAGGCGTAGACGTATCCATCACCGGTAACTCTACCAACCCGACCCGTTTCCAGCATCCGGTAGCAGGCACCTACAAGAAGGAGTGCATTGAGCAGGGCAAGAAGTACTTCTCTGTTGCATCCGGCGGCGGCACTGGCCGTACCCTGCATCCGGATAACATGGCTGCAGGTCCTGCTTCCTACGGCATGACCGATACCATGGGCCGTATGCATTCTGATGCACAGTTCGCAGGTTCTTCCTCCGTACCGGCTCACGTAGAAATGATGGGCTTCCTGGGCATGGGCAACAACCCGATGGTTGGCGCTTCCGTTGCTGTTGCAGTTGACGTAAACGCTGCTCTGAACGGCTGATTCTCATCAGATTGACCTGAATGGAACATTTTTTGGCACCTGAGATTTTCTCAGGTGCCTGTTTTTTTGCCTGCGGACAGGAGGACAAAAACAGGCCGGCAGGGAAAAATCCTGTCGGAAATATCACGCTTTTTCAGGTGGTTTGCATGAAAAACGATTGTTTTTCCCTGCTGTTTCCGATACAATAAAATATTGTAAGGAGGAAAGCCACATGAAAAAATTAACGTTTGGTATGGTTGGCGGCGGACAGGGCGCGTTTATCGGTGAGATTCACAGACGAGGCGTGCTGCTCAATGATCTGGCGGAGATGAAGGCTGGATGCTTTTCCAGAAGTTATGACAAAAGCCTGAAAACGGCAGAGGCATGGAGCATCGCTCCGGAACGTGTGTATCGTACCTATCAGGAGATGGCGGAAGCAGAAGCCGGGAGAGAAGACGGCATTGATTTTGTCATTATCGTAACACCCAATGTCAGTCATTATGAAATCGCAAAATGCTTTATGGAGCATGACATTCATGTGATGTGTGATAAGCCGCTGGCAATGACAACTGAGCAGGCAGAAGAACTTCAGACCATTGCAAAAGAACGTGAGATCCAGTTTGGCATGACATATACTTACACCGGTTACCCTATCATCCGGCAGGCAAGAGAAATGATCCGAAATGGCGCCATTGGTGATATTGTGCATGTCCGGGTTCAGCATCCGGAGGACTGGGTCATTGAATCGGTCAGTCCGGAACAGGAAAAGGATGCAAAGCTTCCTTGGAGATTTGATCCTGCCTGTGTAGGCAGTGCATTGTGTACCGGTGATTTGGCAACACATGCCGAACAGATGCTGGTACAGTTTACAGGACTGCATGTCAAGCGGGTTCTTGCCATGTTTGATACCTATCCCAAGTATCTTTCTCTGGAGACCAATACCACTGTTCTGCTGGATTTGGGAGATGGTATTCAGGGAGAGCTCTGGGCATCACAGATTGCAATTGGAAAGCCTTGTGCAGCAGGCATCTATGTTATCGGCACAGAAGGCGCTTTGGAATGGAACCATGAAACCCCGTCGATTCTTCGGTATACGAAGAGAAATGGTACCACACAGCTTCTGGAGGCTGGCAGAGAATATATTTATCAGGAAAGCAGCCGGCTGTGCTATGCGTCTGTAGGGCATCATGATGGGTTTAACGAGGCATTTGGTACGATTTACCGTTCGTATTGTGAGGTCTTGCTGGCTAAGAAAGAAAACCGAGAGCCGGAAAATTATACCTTCCCTACCATTGATGACGGTGTTGATGGCATGCGTTTTGTAGAGGCATGCGTGGAAAGCCACAAAAAAGGTAATGTATGGGTTGATGTAAGAAAATAATCCTGTCAATCATATAAAAAGAAATCCCTTTGAAGCGGGCAAATCAGCCATTCAAAGGGATTTTTCATCATATTAGAGCTTGGAGATTTGATAATTTCCAGAAGGGATATACAGATATCATTAGGGCTTTCCGAAAACAATCAGAAAGCCCTTTTGGCATGGAAGAAATTTGTCTGATTTAAACAGATGGATATGTCATTTCCCGGTCAGCACCTGCGCCATACCGGGTGGTATAGATTTTCTTTGCAACCGGATCGACTGTGATGAAGTCGATGGATGTTTCCTTTGCTGTACCTGCGGTGTGGCCGTAGGTTGTGCCGTCCCATGCGGCTGCCACAGCACCTTCGTTGGGATTTGCCAGCATTGAGGATACAAACAGCGTATTTTTTCCGCTGCCAGGTGTTTCAGTTTCGGTGTAGATGATTTCTTCATTTACCGTGGCAATAACGCCATCTCCGCTGCCTCTGCCGGAAATGCGTACATATGCAGTTCCGGATAATTCTGCTGTATAAGTGAAGCCTGCATTGTCTGTATCCAGCGTGATGCCATGGGACGTGGTGCTGGAATAGATGGGATCGCCGCAGCGGGTTTTGGAGGAATCGTAGGGAATTAGGACAGGGCGGGATGACCACACCGGTGCAGCGTCAACACTGCCATATTTTACTCGCAGCGTTTGCCCTTGGGTGATTGGAATGTATCCTGATACCCAGTATGCAGAATCTGCAGAGATTCCGCCGCTGGAATTGAAGCGCTGGCCAGACAAAAAGTCTGCATCCGCTGTACTAAATTTGTTTGTAAAGTTAGGCGTGAGCGTTACTGCTGCCAAAGTTTCAAAGGTGGTTGTAGTGTAAAGGTCACGGTGGATATGTCCGTTCCAAATGGCAATGATCTGGCCTGCACCCTGTGCGGTAAAATCTGCGGACAGGGTACAGGCAAACAATGCAGATGTTGCACCGTTTGGTGCTTTGCCTGTGGTACTGTCATGGGCATATGCCGTACCCTGCTGGAATGCATTCAGAATGCCTTCCAATACATCATAATTGAACCGCTGGTAATCGCTGTCTGCGTTTGCACGCTTACTGAAGCTATTCAGCATCGGGTGGTGCTGAAAGATCATCACCTGCCAGTCCGTGTCCGGCAGTTTCAGGGCTGTATTGGCAAGCCAGTCCAGCTGTGCCTGCTGATATCCGAAAGTGTGCTGCCCACCAAGATACTGATTGTATGGGGCATCCAGATAGGGGCATTTTCCATCTGATTCTGCAGAATAAGGGATGTCAATGCTGTTTAGGGCAATCATGCGCACTTTCGAGGTTGGAAGATCGAGATATGCAGCAAGTGTGTTCGTCTTGTCTGCAAGGGTGACCATATGGCTGTTGGCATTGTGATTGAAAAAATGGGTGTAATAGTCTGTGTCCTGCATAACATAGGACAAATAATACGCATGGTCACTTTCTGCATAATATGCCGTCAAGCTTCCGTCATCATGGTTTCCCTTGAGGGGCAGAAACACAGGTGTCAGACCCCGAAGCTTTTTCGCCAGCGCCCCGGCTTTTTTCAGCTGAAGATTGCGGTTGAGCTGGCCGCGTTCCGCCGGTGTAGACAGACCTGCGGCAGAAATCTCGTTTTGATTGACATTTTCTATGTTGTCGCCAAGCGAGATGACACATGCCAAGGGCACAGTTTCATTTACCTGGTTAATTGCTGAGACAATGTTGCTGGCAACTGTATCATAGTCCACAGGATAATTTGATGGATCGGATTCATGCAGATTCGGCGCATAATGCAGGTCGGTAAACAGTGCAAAGTTAAACGTATTTTCATTTTGCAGAGAGAGCAGCCGGTCTGCTGCAGCTTCCGCTGCAATATAAACATAATCCGGCATATTGCTTGCGGATGTGGAAGCTGGGAGATGAATGGTAATGTCCTCGCTTCCACTGAACGAAGCGTTTACAGCACCTGTAAAACGAAGTTTTCCGCGAAAACAATTACCATTTGGAGGGATATTAGTCATTTCGGATCACCTCGATTGTACCAGAGGAAGATGCTTTGATTAAAACCGTGCTTGTTGCCTCTCGGGTAAATCCCGTTTGTGGATTTGTATTGGATATGACTGTTTCAGCAATTCCTGAGCCGACTGTTACTGCCTGCGCATCGTCCCAGGCTTTTCCAAGGCAAACACGTATCAGGCCGTCGGAAAAATTTTTCACACGAAAGGCAATGGAAGTATCCTGAAATTTGAATTCCTCCACCACACCAGCCGAACAGGTCTTGTTCACAACATCAATCATAAAATGGATCTCCTGACATGTTGAATTCAGAGCTCTGTAAACCATATAATAGAATGAAGACGGCACATTATCAACAGCAATTTTTCTCTGTTTTGTGCATAAAAGTGAACAGCTTGGTGGAAAAGAACTGAAGCCGGGCTACGATCAACGGCATAGAAGGTGCCTGTGTCAGTTTCTCAGATGACATTGTCATTGAGGGGAGTCCGACGGGTATTGGATTCTGGTGCTATGTACCTGAAAATATGCCGGATCTGTGGGTCTGCATCTGTATTATGGACACCAACGGTGCATACGGCAAGAATGCCGGTATGGAAACCGGTGTGTGCCAGAAGAATGCGTCCGGCAACATTGTGTGCGGTCCGATCTATGTAGGCCGCCGGAAGGGAATATCTGACTTGTTCTGGTTCCCATTACTTCGGTCAGGGAGTGGCGGGAGCATTTTTTCATTGCATGTACTGTTACGATATGACAAAAAGGATTCAGATTCATAAGCTGAGAAAAGGAAAATGGGACGGAAATTGTGCTGGACAGAGGGGGGGAAGTGTTATAATGAGTATGCATTTACCAAAAATACATATTCGTGTAAAAGAGAAAATTATTGGGTAAAAAAGACGATTGCTTTTTGAGATTATTTTTCACGATAAAAGACAGGGATTTCATTGGACATCGAGGGGGAAATATGGCCGGTACTGCATTAGCGACGGAAAATGAAACCGTGGGTTTTTATAACGGACAAACCAATAGAGAAGTATATATTGTTGAACAGATAACAGTACAACCAAAATATTTATATAGTGCAATGAAGCGATGTTTTGATTTCGTTTTTGCACTGGTTGGTCTGATTGTGTGTGCGATTCCTATTGCAGTCATTGCAATTGTGATTAAGGTCGATTCACGCGGGCCGATTTTTTTTCGTCAGGAACGTTTAGGCCTGAATGGCAGGCCTTTTATGATGTATAAATTCCGTTCGATGCGGGAAGATGCTGAGAAAGATGGACCGCAATGGGCAGAACGGAATGATGACCGCTGCACACGGGTTGGTATATTTTTACGAAAAACCCGTCTGGATGAAATACCGCAGCTGCTCAATATCCTGCACGGAGAGATGAGCTTTGTGGGGCCAAGACCGGAACGGGCAGTGTTTTACAGGGAATTTGAACAATATATCGTGGGTTTTAGTCAGCGAATGCTGGTAAAGCCGGGGTTGACAGGACATGCACAGGTAAATGGCGGATATGATCTTCTGCCTGAGGAAAAGATTTTGTTCGATATGGAATACATAAAACAAAGATCATTTTCCATGGATCTGAAGTGCTTGCTGAAAACGGTAATGATTGTTTTTTCACATGAAGGAGCGAGATAAATGGAACCATATTCTGTATTGATGTCTGTTTATCAAAAAGAAACTCCGGACTATTTTTATATTGCTATACAGAGCATGCTGAATCAGACGATCCCGCCGGATGATATTGTTATGATGTGTGATGGACCATTGACGCCGGAGCTGGATCAGGTGATCGCATATTTTGACAGAAAGCACCCTGGGTTGTTTCAGATTGTGAGAATTCCCCAAAATGGCGGACTGGGAAAGGCGCTTCGGGAAGGCGTGCTGCGGTGCAAACATGAGATAATTGCCCGAATGGATACCGATGATATTGCCGTTCCAACGCGTGTGGAACATCAGATGAAGCATATGCTTCATGATAAGCGTATCGGTGCTGTGGGAGGGCAGATAGGGGAATTTACCACATTGCCTGCACCCAGCATCACGGGCTATCGAATGGTTCCGCTGACAGCGCAGCAGGTCAGAAAGCGGGCAGCTACCCATAATCCAATGAATCATATGACGGTATTGCTGCGAAAAAGTGCTGTACTGGATGCAGGAAATTATATGGATTTTCCATTGTTTGAGGATTATCATCTGTGGTCCAGAATGCTGGCAAAAGAGTATGATCTGATTAATATAGATGAGATTTGTGTATTTGCACGCGTAGACAATATGCATCAGCGCCGGGGCGGCATGGATTATTTCAAGCAGACCGCGGAAATGGAGCGGCATTTGATCCGGTGCGGTCTGATTGGCAAGCTGCAGTACAGAAAAAATCTTGCAGTTCGGTTCCTTGGTACGGTAGTCATTTCCGGAAAGCTGAGGGGACTGGCATACAATCATTTTCTGCGCAGCAGTAAGCCATCCCAGACAGATGAAACGTTGCTGCGGAAGCTGCATACAGCGTATCATAGGGAGTACACAGACGAAGGATCTCATACATAAGGTAATTAGGAAGACATGAGTACATTGATTGACATGCATTCACATATTCTCCCGGCTGTAGACGATGGTTCAGACAGTTGGGAAACCACGGGGCAGATGCTCCGTTCTGCATATGAGGACGGAATTGACGAAATCATCCTGACACCGCATTATAAACGGCAGTATTCCGGCGGGATTGGGCATGTTCGGGAACAGTTTCAGCAGCTTCAGGCGATCTGTGAGAAACAGTATCCGGAGCTTCGGCTGCATCTGGGAACAGAGGCGATGTATGAAGCAGAACTTGCAGACAAGCTCGCCAGAGGAGACGTCCTGACCATGGCAGGATCACAATATATTTTGCTGGAATATCCTCCGGCAATCGAATATTCCCTGATCAGACGAAGCATCAAGGAACTTATGTACATGGGACGAATTCCGATTCTTGCACATGTGGAACGGTATACCTGTATCCGGAAGAATACAGAACATATCTATGAGCTGGATGATATGGGGGCTTTGCTTCAAATCAATGCCGACAGTGTGCTGGGAAAACACGGATTTGGCGTCAAACAGTTTTGTAAGAAGCTGCTCAGCCGGCAAATGGTATCCTTTGTTGCTTCGGATGCCCATGATGCTTGTGTACGAAAACCAATGCTGTCTGCAGCAGCACATAAGGTCGCAAAAAAATACGGTCAGGACTATGCGGATGAGTTGTTTTTTATCAACGCTTCCCGACTGCTTCATGGAGAAAAAATATAAAGGCGTAAGGAGAGACTATGGACAAACAAACAGTAGCAGAGATAAATTTGATTGATCTGTTATTTTATATCAAAAAAAGGCTGTGGATTGTACTGGTAAGCGGTGCGGTATGTGCACTGGCAACACTGCTGGTCAATGCGTTTGTGCTCACACCGCAGTATACGGCATCAACCAGAATTTATGTGCTGAACCGGGCATCAGACGCTGGAATTGATTACTCAGATATTCAGTCCTCTGCACAGCTTGCACAGGATTTTGAAGTATTGATTACCGGACGCAATGTCACCTCACAGGTGATCCGGCAATTGTCTTTGGATATGACAGATGGACAGCTGGCAGATAAAATTACCATCAATGGTGTAACCGATTCCCGGATTTTGCAGATTGATGTGATGGATTCAGATGCGAAGCGTGCAGCGGATATTGCCAATTGTGTCAGAGAGGTTGCAAAGGAACAATTGGTTAACATCATGGAAATTGATACGGTGAATGTGGTGTATGAGGCAGAGCAGCCGGTAAACCCGTCTGCACCGCATACAAAGAGAAATACCATCCTCGCTCTGATGCTGGGTGTCTGTATTTCCTGTCTTGCCCTGATTGTTCTTTTCATTGTAGACGATTCGGTTAAAACAGAGGAGGAAATTGAACGCTATCTGAATTTGAGTACAGTTGGTGTTATTCCGCACAGCAATTCTATTTTAAAAGCCAATCAGACAAGGTCAAAAAAGAGACAAGTCCGTGGGAAAAAAGCGTGAAGTGACAATTGTGGAGACAGAGATGGAAGTAATTGGAGTTAAAAAGCTTTTAACAGATGACTATAAAGTAGTAGAAGCGGTAAAATCCCTGCGTACGAATATTCTGTTCAGTGGTACCGATATTCAGGCGATTGGATTGACCAGCTGTGACAGTAATGATGGAAAGACAACGGTGGCACTTCAATTGGCCGCATCCCTTGCTCAAAATGGGAAGTCGGTATTTTTTCTCGATACGGATATGCGGAAAAGTGTTCTTCCCTATCGGGTTGAACACAAGGAAGCCATCCTTGGGCTGAGCCATTTCCTGTCAGGAAATGCAACGTTGAATGAGGTGCTGTATCATACAGATGAACCCAATTTGAGTATGATTTTTGCGGGACTTCAACCGCCGAATCCAGCAGAACTGTTGGGAAGTGAGCGGTTCAAAAATTTGGTTCAGCAGTTGAAGAAGTACTATGATTATATCATTGTGGATACCCCACCATTGGGACGGGTTGTAGACTGTGCCATTGAAGCTTCACTGCTGGATGGTGTGCTGATTGTTGTCAATGCACAGAACAACAGCATCAAACAGATTCGGCGTGTCAAAACACAGCTGGAAAAAACAAATGGAAAAATCCTTGGTGTTGTGCTGAATAAGGTAAGCATGAGAGACCGCGGCGGATATTATGGAAAGGCATACAATCAGTATGGAAGCTATTGATCCGAAAAAGAGGAACGTATGATACGTATTTTACATATTGTTCCGGATTTGTGTGCGGCATCCGGCATTATGTCGGTTGTGATGAACTATTACCGGTTTATTGACCGCTCAAGGATTCAGTTCGATTTTCTGTATTTTGAACAGAAGGCAGCGGACTATGAACCGGAAATTCGCACACTCGGCGGACGTATTTATCGGATTGAAAAGCCCGGCCTCTCCATGCGCTTTCTGAATATTGCCGACCGTTTTTTTGCGGAGCATGAAGGAGAATACAGGATTTTGCATTGTCATCCGATTTTTGCATCGGAGGTATTCGGCGGAGCGGCACGGCGTCATGGCATCCGGCATAGCCATTCCACCAAATACAGCATCAACCGTAAAGCAGCGATTCGCAATAAGTGCATCAGCCTTGCAGGCCCCCTGTTTATTACGGATTATATGGCATGCTCGCCGCGTGCCTCTGTACTGCTGGGCAGACGTGCAGCACGCAGCGGCAGAGTTTTTATTCTGAACAATGCAATTGACTGCAAAAAGTACCGATTTGATATGGATGCACGGGTACGCATTCGCAAACAGCATGGCATTGCAGAGCATACAACCGTAATTGGGCATAAAGTTCGGTTTGCACCGG
>CAMBYS010000045.1 GCA_945872165.1 uncultured Clostridia bacterium
TTCGGGGCATTGGTTGCCGTAGGCATTACCATGCAGTTTGCGTTCCAGATTCTGCTGAATCTTGCCGTCGTGTCCGGTTTATTCCCGGTCACCGGTGCGTCGCTGCCGCTGTTCAGCTATGGCGGTACGGCATTGATGATGCAGCTGGTGGAAATCGGTATCTTATTAAATATTTCACGCAATATTCCACCGTCCAAACGGGATTAATGGTGGGAATATCTGGAGAAAGGAGCAGTCCTGATATGAAATTACTCATTACAGGCGGCGGTACCGGAGGACATGTCAATCCGGGTATTGCCATTGCCAAATATGTTCAGTCGCGCCGCAGTGATGCGGAGGTACGTTTTGCGGGCACCGCTGCCGGCATTGAATCCAAGCTGGTTCCGCGTGAGGGCTATCAGCTGTATACGGTAGATGTACGGGGATTGAAGCGTTCTTTCTCTCCCTCCGCCATTGCTTACAACATTGCAACACTGGAGAAATCCCTGACGGCAACTGCAAAGGCAAAGAAAATCCTGAAGGAATACCGTCCGGATGTGGTGGTAGGCTGCGGCGGCTATGCCAGCTTCCCCATGGTTCATGCGGCACAGAAGCTGCATATTCCCACTGTCCTGCTGGAAGTCAATGCCTTCCCGGGCGTTGTGACAAAGTCCTGCGCGAAAAAGGCAGATCGTGTCCTCATCAGCTTTGAGAATACCCGCGGACTGCTGGAAAACCGGCCGAATATCCATCTGACCGGTGCACCGGTTCGCGGCGATATCATTTTTGCTGACCGGCAGAAGGCGCGGGAAAAGCTGGGCCTTGGAGAGAAGGAAAAACTGGTGGTATCCTTCTGGGGCAGCCTGGGTGCATTGTATATGAACCGGCATATGGCAGGCTTTATCCAGCTGGAAAGCGAACATGACAGCTTCCGCCATATCCATGCCACCGGCGCTGCGGCATACAAATGGCTGCCGGACAGCGTGAAGGAAAAGGGTGTGGATCTGGACAAGCATCCCAACATTGAGCTGCGGGAATACATCTATGATATGGCAGATGTGATGGCGGCAGCAGATCTGGTGATCTGCCGTGCCGGTGCGGCAACGCTGGGGGAACTCTGCGTGCTGGGCAAGCCCTCCATCATTGTACCGTCTCCCTATGTGGCGGAGAACCATCAGGAAAAGAATGCCCGTACCCTGGAGCAGAAGGGGGCATGCAAGGTCATTACGGAGCCGGAATGCACGCCGCAGAAGCTGTATGATGCGGTAACCAAGCTTTTGTCGGATGACGGGAAGCTGGAGGAAATGGGACGCTGTGCAAAAAGCATGGCAATTGTGGATTCCAGCGAAAAAATTTATCAGCATATTTTGCAGGCTGCCCGGAAATAACGGCAGCCGGAGAGGAGGGGAATATGGCAAGGCAGAACCGTTCCCAACGACCACAGACATCTCCGGACCGTACCGGGAAAAGCACCCGTACTTCGCGTAATTCCAGGCAGGCTATGCAGCGGCGTGCCAAACGGCGGAAGCAGGGGAAAATGGTGCGCCGTGTGATTTTTACACTGCTGATTGCCGCGGCAATTGTTATGGCACCCACGGTATTTTTCCGGGTTTCCAAGGTGACGGTTACCGGTGATACACGATATACCGATGAGGAACTGGTCCGCACCAGCGGTGTGCAGGAGGGAGATAATATGTTCTTCCTGGATACCAGACATATTATTTCTCTGCTGGAAGCAAAATATCCCTATCTGGATACCATTGAGCTGCACCGGCGGATGCCAAGCACCTTGCAGATTGAGGTGACCGACCGAGTCCCCATTTTGTCGATTGAAAACAACGGCAGCTATCTGCTGATGGACAGTGCGGGAAAGGTGCTGGAGAAAACCGATTCCCCGGCAGAAAATACCACTGAGGTCATCGGTGCCTCACCGGACGGCTTAAAGCCGGGTGACTGGGCAGAGGATGCTTCCGATGACAAAAAGAATGAGAAGCATGAGAAGCATGAGAAAATCCTGGCTGTGCTGCGGCTGATGGAGCTGATGACACAGTATGAGATGCAGGATTCCATCCACAGTGTGGACATCAACAAAGCATATGATGTGCGGGTACAGTATGAGGATCGGTACACCATTTTACTGGGCAGTATGGACAAGGAAAAGCTGGAGCATAAAATCCAGTTCCTTCAGGCGATCCTGAAGGAGCCTTCCCTGCCGGAAAGCGGCATTATTGATCTGACCGGTGATTCCGAGGCACGTTACCGTCCTCAGGAGGATTCCACATCCAATAAAACGGTTGTCTTTGAGGACAAGACAGAGCAGCCGGAGGAGACACAGACCACGGAGGATCCCACGCCGGAAACCGAAACGGACAAGCCTGATGCGGACACTACGGATACCGCACCGTCGGATACAGGTGAGGATACGCCGGCGGATACCGGTACGGAGGACGCTGCACCGGAATCCGGACAGGAGGACAATACCGCTGCGGTAACGATATGGACAGACCGGCACCTGTAAAAGCTGCTGGGAATTGGATAATATTACCATATATGGCTTCGCATGGTGACAAAAATACAAGGAAAATAAGAAGTTTTTTTGAAGAATGCACCATCTTATCTTGCAAAAACAGCAGGAAAGAGGTAGAATGAAGAAAATAGGTTCTTCAGACCCTTTGCCGGCTTCGGCAGAGACTTTTACTGAGTGAAATTGGAAAATACTTCAGATAAACCACGGAGGAGATCAGACATGGGTTTCGAGTTTGAAATGGATTATGATACCGTTGTCAACATTAAGGTTATCGGTGTTGGCGGCGGCGGCAATAACGCGGTAAACCGCATGGTTACCAGCGGTCTGCAGGGTGTTGAATTTATTGCAATCAATACCGATAAGCAGGCACTGAACCGTTCGGAGGCTGCAGTCAAGATTCAGATTGGCGCAAAGCTGACCAAGGGTCAGGGCGCAGGCTCCAGACCGGAGACCGGACGCAAGGCAGCAGAAGAAAGCCGTGAGGACATCGCTAAGGCACTGGAAGGCGCTCACATGGTATTTATTACCGCAGGTATGGGCGGCGGCACCGGTACCGGCGGCGCACCAGTCGTAGCACAGATTGCCCGTGAGATGGGTATTCTGACTGTCGGCGTTGTTACCAGACCGTTCAGCTTCGAAGGCAAGAAGCGTATGGAGCAGGCAAACGCAGGCATTGAAAATCTGAAGGAAAATGTTGATTCCCTGATTGTCATTCCGAATGAACGGCTGAAGTATGTCTCTGAACAGAAGATCAGCTTCAAGAACGCATTTGAAATTGCAGATAATGTACTGCGTCAGGCAGTTGCATCTATTTCCGAGCTGATTACTGTTCCGGGCCTGATTAACCTGGACTTCGCGGATGTTACCTCCGTGATGAAGGGCGCTGGCTATGCACATATGGGCGTTGGCTCCGCTTCCGGCAAGGACAAGGCAGAAGAGGCTGCCAAGATGGCAATTCAGTCCCCGCTGCTGGAGACCTCCATCAATGGCGCACATGGCGTTATCCTGTCTGTCATCGGTTCGGACGATATCGGACTGGATGAAATCGAGCAGGCAGCAAGCATGGTACAGGCTGCTGCACATCCGGATGCACACATCATCTTCGGTGCTTCCATCGCAGAGGATGTGGATGATGAAATCCGT
Source organism: uncultured Clostridia bacterium (assembly GCA_945872165.1). Classification (GTDB taxonomy): domain Bacteria; phylum Bacillota; class Clostridia; order Oscillospirales; family Butyricicoccaceae; genus Butyricicoccus_A. The sequence continues at coordinate 3,650 of CAMBYS010000045.1, forward strand.
GTGGTTGTTATTGCAACCGGTTTTGATAATACGCCGATTGCCAAGCAGGAGCAGTCCGCAATCTTCTCCAATGCAAAGAAGGCAGCATCTACCTTTGCCGCTCCGGCACAGACCTTCTCTGCTTCTCCGGTAGCGCCTCCGGTTGCACCGGCACAGCCCCAGCAGTCTCAGGCACAGGCAAGTGTTGCTGAAGGCCAGACTCTGGATGCGGATGATCCGTTTGCGGATATCATGAAGATTTTCAGCAGCAAATAATTTTTTTGCTGAGAAAATCGCGTTTATTCGAGCTTATACACAGTGAATCGGCCCTTCTTCTTCGGAGGAAGGGCTTTTCATCGGAAACAGAACATATGGGAGGTGTGGCCTACGGTTGAATATTTGAAATCGGAAGCCGGGAAGATTGTCCGTCTGGATGAGGCGGTTCCCGGATGCTGGATTAATATGGTCAATCCGACGCAAACCGAGGTGGAAAGTGTCATTGTTTCACAGCAATTGGATGCCGGCTTTGTGCGGGCTGCACTTGACCCGGAAGAATCCTCCCGTGTGGAGGTCGAGGACGACCAGGCTCTGCTCATTGTGGATATTCCGGTGGAAGAGGAAAGTGACAGCATTACCCGGGATGTGCAGATGTATGCGACGCTGCCAATGGGCATTGTGGTGGCAGAGGATGTGGTGGTGACGGTTTGTCTGGAGGAAACCAGTGTAACCCGTGATATCGCCTCAGGAAAAGTCATCCGGGGTGTGCATACCGCCATGCGTACCCGTTTTGTGTTCCAATTGCTGCTGCGTGTGGCAGGGCGATTCCTGAATTACCTGCACCGCATTGAACGCAGCTTCAATGAGATTGAACGCAGACTGTATGACAGCCAGGAAAATGAGGATCTGATGCAGCTGCTGGGTCTGCAGAAATCCCTGGTCTATTTTTCTGCTTCCCTCAAAGGCAATGAGGTGACCATGGAAAAGGTTCTGCGCGGACGGATTCTCAAGCTGTATGAGGATGACCGGGATCTGCTGGAGGATGCTCTGATTGAGATTCGTCAGGCTATCGAGATGTCCGGTATTTATTCCACCATTCTGGCGGGAACCATGGAAGCTTATGCATCGGTTGTATCCAACAACATGAATGACATCATGAAGGCACTGACGGTTATCACGCTGATTATGACGATACCCAATATGGTATTCGGCTTTTACGGCATGAATGTATCACATCTGCCGGGAGCGATCAGCTTTATTCCGCTGATTGTATCCATTGTGGCATGTGTCATTGCATGGCAGTTCCTCAAGAAACACAAGCTGTATTAATACGGTCTGGATGACAATAAGGAGAAAAGCATGACGACAAAAACAATTCCTTCGGTGGTTTCGCTTGCCGGACTGCTCAAGAGTATTTTTGTTTCCGGCAGATTCAAAAAGGATCTTCCGATGCAGATTGTTGACCCCAAGGGAAACAAGGTCTGTGAAATCCATGAGGAGGATCCGGAACGCTGGATTCGGACAAATTATAAGGACAGCATTGCCTGCACACGGAAGCTGTGCACCAGATCCCAGTGGGATAAAATGGACATTGTCCAGCAGGTTCGCCTGTGCGACTGTTGGGAGGCATTGGCTGTGATGGAATATCTGGATGTCGGCTATGATGACGGCAACCGGTTCGACATTGATGAATACGAATGTTGACAGAATGAGACGAAAAAAGAGGTTTGGTATGGCAGGCTTCTTTTTTCGTCTGCTTTTATGATGGAAAAAACAAGATTGCAAGGAAGAAAGGTTTGAGTTTATGGCTGAGACTGTAAGACAGGAAAATAAAATGGGTGTCATGCCGGTAAACAAACTGCTGATTACCATGGCACTGCCGATGATTATTTCCATGCTGGTACAGGCAATGTACAATATTGTGGACAGTATCTTTGTATCCCGTATCTGTGAGGATGCGCTGACAGCGGTTTCGCTGGCATTTCCCATGCAGAATCTGATGATAGCGGTGGCTTCCGGCACCGGTGTGGGCATGAATGCACTGCTTTCCCGTTCTCTGGGTGAGAAAAATCAGGAGAGTGCCAATGCTGCGGCAAAGCATGGTATCTTTCTTGCCCTGTGTAGCTATCTGGTGTTCCTGCTGTTCGGTCTGATCGCCTGCGGCTTTTTCTTCCGCACCCAGACCGACAGCACTGTGATTATCCGGTACGGTGAGACTTATCTGAGCATTTGCTGTATCTGCTCCATTGGCATCTTTATGCAGATGAATTTTGAACGCATTCTGCAGGCAACCGGTCGGACATTCTATTCCATGATTACCCAGACCGTAGGTGCCGTTATCAACATCATTCTGGACCCAATCCTGATTTTCGGCATGTTTGGTATGCCAGAGATGGGGATTGCAGGTGCTGCAGTGGCTACGGTTTTCGGACAGATTGTGGCAAGTCTGCTGGCTATTTTCTTTAATATCCGGTTTAATACCGATGTCAGCCTGAATTTCCGGGGCTTCCGTCCTCAAGGACGGATTATTCGCCAGATCTATTCCGTAGGCATTCCGTCTATCCTGATGATGTCGATTTCCTCTGTCATGGTATATGGCATGAATCGTATTCTGCTGGCGTTTACGTCCACTGCCACAGCAGTATTCGGTGTATATTTCAAGCTGCAGTCCTTTATTTTCATGCCGATTTTTGGTATGAATAACGGCATGGTCCCCATCGTAGCCTATAATTATGGTGCGGCAAAGCCGGATCGCATTCTCAAAACCATCAAGCTGGCAATGACTTACGCAGAGGCATTTATGCTTATTGGATTGGCAGCCTTCCAATTGATTCCTGATGTACTGCTCAGCATGTTCAATGCATCAACGGATATGTTGGCTATTGGCGAACCGGCACTGCGTACGATTTCATGGAGCTTCCTTGTGGCAGGTATCTGTATTATCTGTTCCTCCACCTTCCAAGCGTTGGGCAACGGAATGTACAGCCTGTTGGTATCCTTTGCCCGACAGCTGGTTGTGCTGCTTCCGGCAGCTTTCCTGCTGTCCCTGACAGGGAATGTCAATGCGGTATGGTGGTCCTTCCCCATTGCGGAGGTTGCCTCTCTGACCTGCTCTCTGCTGTTCCTGCGGCGGATCAATCGGAAAATTCTTGCTCCACTGTATGAGGTACAGAAGCAACGTCAGACAGCATAACAACAGCATAGACAATAGCAGAGCATCCGTTTCGGCGTATCCGATGGGGATGTTCTGTTTTTTTGGCTATAATTGACGGATTATATGGGATTTGATATAATTTTTACAGAAAAAGTACAAAGAAAGGAGCGGGTATTCCATGCAGGGACTGGAAGAACGGCTGCATCAGCATGAGCCGCTGTTTGGCGGCTGGTATCTGCGCGGGGAAATCGGAAGCGGAAGCTATGGCCGTGTATACCGTGTGGAATGTCAGGATTTGTTTGGCATGGTATCCACAGCCGCGTTGAAGGCAGTGGAAATCCTGCCGGAGCATACCTTGGCGGGTTCACCGGAGGAGCTGCGTCAGCTGGCATATGACGCTGCCATGAGTGAGGTGGAAACCCTGTACCGGCTGCGGGGGCTGAGCCATGTGGTCAGCATGGATGACCATGCGGTGTTTGAAATTGTGGAAGATGGCGTGGTTGTGGGTTATGATCTGGTCATCCGCATGGAGCTGCTGCACAACGTAGGTCAGCAGATGCGCCGCAATGGAGGAAAGCTGCAGTCGGCAGAGGAAGCCCGGAAGCTGGGAAAGGATATCTGCCGGGGACTGATTTACTGTCATCAGTCGGATATTCTGCATCGGGATATCAATCCGAACAATATTTTCCAAAATGATTTTGGGGATTACAAGCTGGGGGATTTCGGTATTGCCAAACAGCTGGACGGCACACTGCATGCCCAGACTGCCATCGGCACCAAGCAGTATATTGCGCCGGAGGTACTGCATCGGAAAACCGGGGAACTGCAGGCAGAACGATATGATACCCGGGTGGATTTGTACTGTCTGGGATTGGTGCTGTATCAGCTGACCAATGACGGATATCTGCCATTTTTTTATGAAGGACTGCCGCAAAGCAGCTGGCAGGAAGCCATTCAGCGCCGTCTGGATGGGGAAACACTGCCGCCGCCCACACAGGCGGATGCCGCTTTTGCACAGATCATTTTAAAGGCCTGTGCCTGGAAGCCTCAGGATCGGTATGCCTCTGCCCAGGAAATGTATGATGCACTGTGTGAGCTGGAGCATCAGCCGGAACCGCAGCCGGAGCCCCAGGAAACCGCACTGGATTTCTGGCATCCCGGACATCAGAAGGCATCGCTGCTGCATACCTTTGGCTTATCTGTGGTGTCTACACCGGAGATGCGGTATATTGCGGACAAGCTGGATTTTCAGCCCCGGCAGCAATCCCAGGCATTAGGAGGAGGCATGCTTACCCCAAGGATGGCAGCACGCCTGCCTGCATGGCGCATTCGCGCTTCCTGGTTCCCCTTTAACCATCTGCAGGTAAAGGAATATGATGCCATTGCCGACCGTGCCTTTCGCGGACGGCGGGATCTGGTTTCTGTACATATCGGCGGTGCCACAGCGGAAATCGGCGGAGAAGCCTTTGCACGGTGTACCAGCCTGTCGGAGGTGCGCTGTGAAACCGGTGTGCATCAGATCGGCAGAAGGGCTTTTGCCCAAAATCCACGGCTGACCCGGTGTCAGCTGGCAGATTCGGTACAGGTATTGGAAGAGCAGGCGTTTCAGGGCTGTACAGGGCTGGTATCCCTGCGGCTGCCCAATACCCTGGATACACTGCCAAAGGAACTGTGTGACGGCTGTACCGCCCTGCAGCAGGCTGCTATGCCTGCTGACCTGCGCAGCATTGGAGACCGGGCATTTCATGCAAGCGGTTTGCAGAAAATCCTGCTGCCGGACAGCTGTATTCGTCTGGGTACCGGTGCCTTTTCCGACTGCAAACGGCTGACCTCCGTACAGGTATCCCTGCGTCTGGCAATTATTTCCGAGGAATGCTTTGCAGGCTGCACGGCGCTGGCACAATTCGATTTCCCGTTCCGGCTGGCGGAAATCCGTGACCGTGCCTTTTACGGCTGTACCTCTCTGACCAATGTGGTGATTCCGGAGGGAGTACGCCGCATCGGCGAGCAGGCTTTTGCCTGCTGTGACGGTCTGAAAACCATCCGGATTCCTTCTTCCGTCCGGCAGATTGGTGACAATGCCTTTTTCAGCAGGGCAAAACGCCGGCTGGGCGGCAGCAGAGTGCAGGTAATCACAAAATACAACAGCTATGCATGGCAGTATTGCCAGCAAAACGGCATTCGGGTACGTGAGCCATGAGGGAAACCATACGACAGAGATTATATGCATTGGCAGAGGACAGCTATCGTGATTTTTCCTCTGCATTGGTACCGGGATGCGGTACGATGCTGGGGGTGCGGCTGCCAAAGCTGCGGGCGCTGGCAAAGGAGCTTGCCGGACAATATGAAGCCTATCTGGCAGAGCCCTGCGGAGAGCTGTTTGAGGAGGTCATGCTGCGTGGTATGGTCATCGGCTGCATGAAATGCCCCACAGAACAGCGGCTGCAATATATCCGGGATTTTATTCCGAGGATTGACAACTGGTCGGTGTGTGACAGCTTCTGCTGCGGCTTGAAGGAAGCAAAGAAAAAGCCGGAGGTCTATTGGGACTTTATCCTGCCATATCTGCACAGCGAACAGGAATTTGCCGTGCGGTTTGGCGTTGTCATGCTGCTGGCACATTTCGCCCGCAGTTCATGGCTGCCGGAGGTACTGGAACAGCTCAGACAGGTAACCCATCCCGGCTATTATGTCAAGATGGCAGTGGGATGGGCGGTTTCCGTATGTTATATTCATGATGCGGATGTGACCTGGAGCTGGATGCAGACTGCCGGACTGGATGAGGAAACCCAACGCATGGCATGGCAGAAAATCCTGGATTCCCGCCGGGTCACAGGTGAAAACCGGGAACGGATTCGCCGGCTGCGGGAACAGAGAAAAAGAACATAAGAAAAATGCCGTTTACCCGGAATATTTCGGATAGACGGCATTTCTATCAGGTTTCTTCCGGCTTCCATACAAGCCGGTGGTACAGCTCAAATACATCGGGCAGATGCTTTTTGAGTGACAGCGGGTGACCGTTGGCACCGATAAAGCAGTGACCGGAGGCAGCGGTGCCGCACAGCTCATTGGTATCCGCGTCATAAAAACGGTATTCCAGTGACATGCGAACCGGCGTGAGTTTGGTGATGCGTACTTCAATGCGGCAGGTCTGTCCAAATCGCATCATGGATTTATATTCACAGCTGACAGACAGTACAGGAATGGAAACGCCATCCCGTTCCATACATGCATAGCCATAGCCCGCATCCTCCATAAAGGCAATCCGGGCTTCTTCCATCCAGCGGATGTAATTGGAATGATGGACAATGCGCATGCCATCGGTTTCATAATATTGAATACGATGTTCATAGGAATAAATCGGATTCATAACAGGCTCCTTTCTGGTTTCATCTTGTTTTTAGCATACCGCAAATGGACGAAAAAGAAAAGAAAAAAATGACAGGGGACAGGATTTGACAGCAATTTACCATTATACTATCAGAAAATGTGTATGATTCCGTAAGTCATTTACAAAAATACTTTGTTTATAATTTACAAATGGACGGAATCATATTATAATATAGAAGATAGAACAAACAGGAAAAAGTAATCCCTGTTGTTATGCAGGAAAGCTGTATTGCTTTGGGCAATATCCGAAAACAGCATTTTCAGATATGCCTTCGTACAAACGATTGAGATAAGGAGAATACGCGATGGAGAAGAAGAAAGTCACAAGGCGTCGTTCCGCACCGAAGGAGGAACAGGCTGCAATTACCTCGCCGTTTATCACCGAATTTGACCAGTATTTATTTGGTCAGGGTGTACATTATGAAATCTATAAAAAAATGGGTGCTCATGCCGCTGAAAAGGATGGAGAAACCGGTATTTATTTTGCTGTCTGGGCACCGAATGCGAAAAGCGTTTGCCTGACCGGTGATTTCAATGGCTGGGATACCACAGCAACCCCCATGACGCGGCTGGAGCCGCTGGGCATTTATGAACTGTTTATGCCGGGTATGAAGGAGGGTGAGCTGTACAAATATGCGGTAACCGGACAGGAAGGCAGAACCGTCCTGAAGAGTGACCCCTATGGCTTCAGTGCAGAGCTTCGCCCGGGCACAGCCTCCAAGGTTGCTTCCATTGACAATTTTAAATGGAGTGATGCCCGTTGGATGGACCAGCGCAGAAGCTTCCAGTTCAAGAAGGAAGCGATGTCCATTTATGAGATCCATCCGGGCTCCTGGAAAAAGCATGTACCGGAAAAGGAAGATGATCCGGGATATTATACCATGCGTGAGCTGGCACCGGAGCTGGTTGCTTACCTGAAAAAGATGGGCTATACCCATGTTGAGCTGATTGGTATGGCAGAGCATCCGTTTGACGGTTCCTGGGGCTATCAGGTTACCGGCTATTATGCACCGACCTCCCGTTACGGCACGCCGAAGGACTTTATGTACTTCGTCAATTATCTGCATAAAAATAAGATTGGCGTCATTCTGGACTGGGTTCCGGCACATTTCCCACGGGATGAGCACGGTCTGGCAAACTTTGACGGTTATCCGCTGTATGAATACGGTGATCCGAAGAAGGGCGAGCATCCGGACTGGGGCACCAAGATTTTTGACTACGGACGCAATGAAGTAAAGAATTTCCTGATTGCCAATGCGCTGTATTGGCTGAAGGAATATCATGTGGATGGTCTGCGCATTGATGCGGTAGCTTCCATGCTGTATCTGGATTACGGCAAGCAGGATGGCCAGTGGATTGCCAACCAGTATGGTGAAAACAAGAATCTGGAAGCCATTGAATTTTTCCGCCATCTGAATTCCATTGTGCATCAGAAGCATCCGGGTGCAGTCATGATCGCAGAAGAATCCACCGCATGGCCAATGGTTACCGGCTCGCCGGTGGATGGCGGTCTGGGCTTTGACCTCAAGTGGAACATGGGCTGGATGAATGACTTCCTGGAATACCAGAAGTGTGACCCGTATTTCCGCAAATATAACCATAACAAGATGACCTTCTCCATGACCTATGCCTATAGTGAGAACTATATTCTGGTGATTTCCCATGATGAGGTTGTGCATCTGAAGTGCTCCATGCTGGAAAAAATGCCTGGCACGTATGAGCAGAAGTTTGCAAACCTCAAGGCAGCATATGCTTTCATGATCGGTCATCCGGGCAAGAAGCTGCTGTTCATGGGTCAGGAATTCGGACAGAAGCATGAATGGAATGAAGCGGCAGAACTGGACTGGGGCTGCCTGCAGGATGAGAAGCATGCGGCATTGCAGGAATATGTCAGCCAGCTGATGAAGCTGTATCAGAAGTATCCGGCACTGTATGCCATGGATGATACCTGGGATGGCTTCCAGTGGGTCAATGCCAACGATGGAGACCGCAGTATCTTCAGCTTCATGCGTTTCTCGCCCACCAAGCGCAACAACCTGCTGTTTGTGGTGAACTTCACCCCGGTAGATCGTCCGGATTACCGTGTCGGCGTGCCGAAGAAAAAGCGCTTTACCAAGATCTTCAGCACCAACGCACCGGAGGTTGGCGGCGCTGCAGATACCACGCCGGAGGTTTACAATTCTGTGAAGGGCGAATGCGATGGACAGCCTTATTCCTTCGCATATCCGCTGCCGGCATATGGCGTAGCGATCTTTAAATTCTGATTTTTTGTAAAAGAGAACACCTCATTTGTCAGCACATACTGGCAGATGAGGTGTTTTTCAGCTGTTTAAAAATCTTCTATTGTCGGCGGGTCAAATTCGGTCTGTACCAGCCGTGTGGTGCAGGAGGAAGGAGAATACTGCCAGCGGGACAGATGCCTGCTCTCAATGAAATACGTCAGCGGAGGCGGTGATGCCGGGGATTGGTTGATGTGGTCAATCAGATTCAGCTTGATTTTCATGCGCTCCGGTAGGATGGATTTGATGTAACAGGATACGGTTTCTCCCGGCGTGACCGGGAATCGCTGTTCTGCCAGCCCAGAGAGATTGGGGGTCAGCTCCACAAATACACCATAATCCTCTACACTGCGGACAATGCCGCAGACCGTTTCTCCCGGCGTGAACTGTGCCGCATTTTCCTCCCAGGTACCCAGAAGCTCCCGATGGGTCAGGCAGATGCGCCCGGTATCCGGGTCAAGGCTGGAAATGACAGCCTTTAGCTTCTGTCCGATGCGGACACGGTCAGAGGGATGGAAAATCCGGCTGACCGAAAGATTTTCAATGCCGATCAGTGAGACAATCCCACAGCCAGCATCCACAAAGGCGCCAAAAGGCTCCAGATGGGTCACACGCACATCAATGATATCACCGGGACGGTGACGGGTCATCAGATGCCGCAGTGCCTGCTGCTGGGCAGACCGGCGGGAAAGATAGGCTGTTTGTTGTTCGATGCGTTGCACCTGAAAGCATACCGGTTTGCCTACACGGGATAAAATCGCAATTTCCCGTGTCTGTCCGGTATCAATACCCAGTGCACATTCTTCCCGGGGCATGATGCCGGTCATGCCTTCCAGTGCCACAATCAGGTTGTGCTGTGCATCACAGCGTATGGCAGTGGCTTCCAGAATGCTGCCATCCTGCATGGCAGTATATATTTCCTCCCGATGGGGAATTGAGGTGTTCAGGCTTTCCGGTGCATAATATGGATGCATTTGCTCCCTCCGTTCTCTGTCGTCCGTCGTTTTGAACCTGTCTGCTTTGACTATATGCGGGAAAGAGGAAAATTATAGCTGGGAATCCGGGAAATTTGCCTGTCCGGTTTGGGAAAAACAACGGATGCAGTCGCTGTCTCCGGTCTGACACTGGTTTTCCGGGGACAGGTATGGTAAACTATG
>CAMBYS010000046.1 GCA_945872165.1 uncultured Clostridia bacterium
TCATCAGTTGTTGAATATCAATTAGATTGCGCGAGTAACCTTGCCGGAACGGAGGTCGCGTGCTGCTGAATGCAGCCGAGCGGAGCGAGAGCGAGCCCCCGGCTAACAGAACGGAGATAGCAGAGCAGTAACCGGAACGAAAAACCGGTGCCGACGCTTCCGGCAATGAAAAAAGCCCTCTGCCAAAACAAAGAGCTTTCCTTCATCAGTTGTTGAATATCAATTAGATTGCGCGAGTAACCTTGCCGGAACGGAGGCACCGAGAGCAAACATTGATATGGCACGGAGTGCCAGCAACGATAGCCTTAACGCGACGAACGTTCGGCTTCCAAGTACGATTGGAACGTCTGTGAGAATGGGAAACCTTGATACCGAAGGTTACGCCCTTGCCGCAAACTTCACACTTTGCCATCTTTCCTGCACCTCCTTATCTTTATCATTTGAGTAACGGATATTATAATACCATAGGTCGAAAAAAAATGCAATAGCCATTGACAAAAATATTTGAAGAGAACAAAAAAAGCTATTGGCCGCATTGCATTAAACCAAGCAATCCGTTATAATAAAAACAGAACTTTGTTATCACGGTTTAGGGGAAACCTTTGAAAGAATAGGAGGATAGTCAGACATGCAACTGAAAGAATTCAGCGTAACACTGGGCCAGTTGATCACCGAATTTCAGTTTGAAATTATTTATGGGCCGGAAGGCTTTGAAAAGGTAGAAATTACCACGGATGATGTCAATCGTCCGGGCTTGCAGCTGGCAGGCTTTTTTGATTACTTTGAAGCAAATCGCCTGCAGATCATGGGTAAGGTTGAAAATACCTATGTGGAACAGTTTGACAGCGAAAAGCGTCTGGATATTTTTGATAAACTGTGTTCTACCGGCATTCCTGCGATTATCATTACAAGAAATATTGATGTTATTCCGGAAATGGTAGAAGCTGCGAAAAAATATGATGTTGCGGTTCTGCGTACCAACGAATTTACCTCCTCGGTAACCAGTGCACTGGTTGCATCCCTGAAGGTTTCTCTGGCACCCCGCATTACGCTGCATGGCGTGCTGGTAGAAATTTATGGTGAAGGTGTCCTGATTCTGGGCGACAGCGGTGTAGGCAAGAGTGAGACTGCCATTGAGCTGGTTAAACGCGGACATCGTCTGATTGCGGATGACGCAGTAGAAATCAAGCGTGTTTCTGACCGTACCCTGGTTGGCAGTGCGCCGGAAATCATCCGTCACTTTATTGAACTGCGCGGTATCGGCATTGTAGATGTACGCCGTATCTTTGGTATGGGTGCCATCAAGGATACCGAACGAATTGATGTGATTATCAATCTGGAACAGTGGCAGGAAGGCAAAATGTATGACCGTCTGGGACTAGACAACCAGTATACCGATATTCTTGGCATGCGCATTCCATCCCTGACCATTCCGGTGCGTCCGGGTCGTAACCTGGCGGTTATCATTGAGGTTGCTGCTATGAACCATCGTCATAAGTCCATGGGCTTTAATGCTGCCAAGGAACTGAATGAACGTATGATGAAGTCCATGGGTATGGGCTGATGCTGATGCATACAATAGAACCGTCTGACCAAGGGCAGTCAGGCGGTTTTTTGTATGTATGAAAAAAGAGACCGCATGATACGGTCTCTTTCCATTTGGGTCAGTCAATATAAAATTCCTCAAAGTCATCCAGACGCAGACAGCCGACACGTCCGCCGTCCTCCTTGTGGGCAGCGCCGCAGTCAATGTAAATGATGCCGCCGTCATCCAGAATCTGTCCGGCTGTGCCGCCTTCCAAGCGATGGGTGGGGATATGTCCCACAATGACGGTTTTGTCTGCAAAATATTCCATGCCCGGACGGGGTTCTGCCGTCAGAAATGCTGCCGGCGGGTAATCTTCCAATGCCTTTTCCGGGTCAAATTCCGCAATGCCGCTGTGGGTGAGCACAAAGGAGACACCATCCGCTTCCGTTTCCTCATACAGTGTCATTTCCCCGATGTAATCCAGAATCGCTTCCCGGTCCTCTTCCTCCAGCGCAAGATACTGTGCCAGGGTGTGCTGTCCGCCTTCTGCTGCCCACTGTGCCAGTGCAGCACGGTTGTCCTCATCCAGATATTGCGCCAGATTCTCCATATTGGCCTCCGGAGGCAGGCTGCGCACACAACGGGCAAAGCGAAGCTCATGATTGCCCAGCAAAGGGAACACATTGGGCCGCTCCATCATATCGTGCAGCAGGCCAATGGGATCCGGACCCAGGTCAACACAGTCACCCAGTACGAACATGGTATCGTTATCATTGAAACGGATTTTCTGCAGCAGGCTTTTCCAGTCCTCCAGACAGCCGTGCAGATCGCTGACAGTATAAATCATAAACGGAACCCTCCGAACAAATGTAAAATGCAATGTTGGTTATTCTTATTGTATGCGACAGCGCACAGAAAAACAAGGGTAAAAACCAAAGCTGGAAAAATTTGTTTGACAAAAAGCCTGTCTGTTCCGCACAAGGGCAGGAAACAAATATTTTACATCATCCTGCCCTTCCGGACACAAAAGGCGTTTCGCTTTTTTGGGGGACATGATATAATGTCTGCGTAACAGGCATGGAGCAAAAGGATAAAATATCCTGCCGGGAGCAGAGGGTTTGTCGGATAAGGACTGTAAAAATACCCGGCTGCTATGGTATAATAAAACTGTATGGACTGTTCCATGCGATGATTTATTTTTATCTTCGATAAAGGACTGAATTGTTATGATAGAAGCATTGAAGCGTGAGCTGGACTGTCCGGCTGACCAGATGATCCTGTACACAGAGGAACCCATGAGCCGCCATACTTCCTTTCGTATCGGTGGTCCGGCAGACCTGCTGGTTGCCCCTAAGACAGAACGGGCAATCTGCAGTGTGATGCGTGCTGCGAAAAAAGCCGGACTGCCGGTGACAGTGCTGGGAAATGGTTCCAATGTACTGGTCAGAGATGAAGGCATCCGGGGCGTTGTGGTATGTATCGGTACGGAATACGGCAGTGTCAGTGTGGAAGGCACTCAGGTGAAGGCACAGACCGGCGCATTGCTGTCGGTGCTGTCCTCAGCTGCCTGGCATGCCGGACTGACCGGTCTGGAATTTGCCGGCGGCATTCCGGGCTCTCTGGGCGGTGCGCTGTTTATGAATGCGGGTGCCTATGATGGGCAGATGGAGGATGTGGTGGTATCTTCCCGCTATTATGACGCAAAGATTGATGCAGTAGGTACCCTGAAGGCAGAGGAGCATGCCTTTGCCTATCGTTCCAGTGTATTCAAAAGCCATCCGGAATGGATTGCCCTGTCTGCGGTATTACAGCTGAAGCAGGGAGAACCCACAGAAATCCGTGCAAAAATGGACGATTTCGCCCAGCGCAGGCGGGAGAAACAGCCGCTGAATTATCCCAGTGCAGGCAGCACCTTTAAGCGCCCGAAGGGATATTTTGCCGGCAAGCTGATTCAGGATGCCGGACTGATGGGATATACCATCGGCGGTGCCCAGGTATCTGAAAAGCATGCAGGCTTTGTCATCAACCGGGGGGATGCCACCTGTGAGGATGTGCTCCGCCTGATTGAGCATGTACAGAAGGAAGTGCGGCGCCAGTTTGGTGTGGAGCTGGAACCGGAGGTCAGGGTACTGTAACCGGGGGGCATTCTGAGATAACAGAACGGAGCAGGAAAGGACACAAACATGAAATTTTTTATCATTTCCGGTATGTCCGGATCGGGGAAATCAAGGGCAATGGCAACACTGGAGGATCTGGGGTATTATTGTGTGGACAATATGCCGGTGGCATTGATTCCGGCCTTTGCAGATCTCTGTCAGGCAGCAACCGGCGGACAATATGAACGGGTGGCACTGGCAGTGGATGTGCGTGCCGGCAAGGATATTTCCCATCTGATGTCTGCGTTGGACCGCATTGGGGAAATTGGCTGTGAATACAAACTGATTTATCTGGATACGGCAACACCTACCCTGATTAACCGCTATAAAGCAACACGCCGCAAGCATCCGCTGATGGAAGGAGGCATCACCATGGTGGATGCTATCGAACAGGAACGGGTGCTGCTGACCGGTGTACGCCAGCATGCGGATTATGTGGTGGATACCACCCGGTTTGAGGTGGCACAGCTGCGGGAAACCATCATTTCCCTGGCGACGGGGGGCAGCTGCCGGGGATTGCTGCATGTCAATGTGGTATCCTTCGGCTTTAAATACGGCATTCCGGCGGATGCGGATCTGGTATTTGATGTCCGTTTTCTGCCAAATCCATATTATGAAATCAGTCTGCGGGAAAAGACCGGTCAGGATCCGCAGGTGCGCAACTACGTGTTTTGTGACGGTACGGCGGACCGGTATCTGGACCGCCTGTATGCCCTGCTGGATTTCCTGATTCCCCAGTATACCAAGGAGGGCAAGGCTGTGCTGACGATTGGCATTGGCTGTACTGGCGGACGCCATCGTTCAGTAGCCATTGCGGAAGCGGTCAGCCAGCATGTAATGGAGCAGAATGTCTCGACAACCGTCACACATCGGGACAGCGTGAAGGGGTAATCTTTATGGCAAGACCATTATACCGAAAGCTGTATCTGCGGACCCTGCGGGCAGCGAGAAAGCTGGGACTTCGCAGGCGGCAGAATCAACAGACCATTCGTTCCGCCCGTTCTCTTGGCCCGCGGATTGTGGTCATTGGCGGCGGCACCGGTCTGTCCACCATGCTGCGGGGCCTGAAAACCTATACGGAAAATATTACTGCCATTGTTTCCGTGTCGGATGACGGCGGCGGCAGCGGTGTGCTGCGGGAGGATCTGGGCATGCTTCCGCCGGGAGATATCCGCAACTGCATTACCGCACTGGCCAATACCGAACCGACCATGATGGAACTGATGAACTACCGGTTCCCCGAGGGCATCAACAAGGGGCAGTCCTTTGGCAACCTGTTTCTGGCGGCACTCAATGGCGTTTCGGGCTCCTTTGAGGAAGCGGTGATGAAAATGAATGAGGTTCTGGCGGTTACCGGCAAGGTTCTGCCGGTGACCAATGCCAACTGCAATCTGGTGGCAGATTTTGAAAACGGAGCCAGCGTGGTGGGTGAATCCAAAATTGCCGCCAAGAAAAAGGAACAGAACTGCCGGATTCAGCAGGTACGGCTGGAGCCGGAGCATCCCATGGCGCTGCCCCATGCCATTGACGCGATTCTTTCCGCAGATATGGTAATTCTGGGGCCTGGAAGCCTGTATACCAGCATCATTCCTAACCTACTGGTGGATGGTATTGTCAAAGCCCTGTGCAAGACCCGGGCACCTAAGGTCTATGTACTCAACATCATGACCCAGGACGGCGAGACCGAGGATTATACAGCATTTGACCATCTGGATGCCCTGCTGCAGCACAGTGCGCCGGGCATGGTGGATGCATGCATTTATAATACAGCACCAGTGCCTGACCCGATTCAGGCGCGGTATAAAACCGAGGATGCGGAGCCGGTGGTCATGGATATGGAACGGTTCCGTAAAGCCGGTGTGGAAATGTATGGTTTCCCGCTGATTGCCCGGGAGAGCCGATTTGCCCGGCATGACCCGAATCTGCTGGCACAGGCAGTCATCAATGTATTTGGCCGCTGCTGTGTCCGGGAAGGCGTATATGGCGCATATGACATGCTGGCACGGGAAACAGCACCGGGAAAGATTTAAAGGAGGTTTGCGGTGTCCTTTTCTTCAGAAACAAAAGCAGAATTATGCCGCATTCCGGTCAGCCGGGACTGCTGTGCCGTGGCGGAAGCCTATGGGCTTTTGTTGTATGCCCACAGCTTTTCCCATACGGAAATTTCCATGGTGACCAGCAGTGAGCCGCTGGCAAAGCGCATTCCGCCGCTGCTTGCCCGGGCCTTTGGCGTGGCAGTTACTTCCCAGGAAAAAAGCGCCGGCGGGCGCATCACACTGCGGATTTCCGATCCGGTACAGCTGGAACGGATTTTTTCCAAGCTGGGCTATGACTGGGAATATCATATGACTTATCATCTCAATCGCAATGTGATTGAGGAGGATTGCTGCCGGGCTGCCTTTCTGCGGGGGGGGTTTCTTGCTGCAGGAACAGTAGCCGGACCGGATAAAAAAACCCATCTGGAAATTTCCACCTCCCATCATGCCCTGTGCCGGGAGGTGATGAGCCTGATGCTGGACATGGAGCTGATGCCCAAGTTCGCCACCAGGAAAACCGCATCTCTGTTGTATTGGAAGGATACGGCAGGAGCGGAGGATTTTCTGACGTTAATCGGTGCACAGCATGCTGCCATGCAGATGATGCAGGCCAAGGTGGAAAAACAGCTGCGCAACAAGGTAAACCGCCGGGTCAACTGTGAGACTGCCAATGTCATCAAAGCATCCAATGCGGCGGCAGAACAGATTATGGTCATCCGACAGGCACTGGAACGGGGCGGCTGGGAGGTTTTCCCGGATGCCCTGCATGAAACCATCCGGCTGCGGCTGGATGACCCGTCTGCCAGCCTGTCAGAGCTGGCGGCAAAATGCAATCCGCCTCTTTCCAAGCCGGGCATCAGCCATCGGCTGCGGCGGATTGTAACCATCGCAAAGGCAGCACAGGAGGAACAGCAATGAGCTTTGCACATTTACATGTACATACCGAATTCAGCCTGTTGGACGGTGCCTGCCGTATCGGGAGCATGATGGAGCATGTGAAGGACATGGGACAGCAGGCCATTGCCATCACAGATCATGGCGTCATGTATGGTGTCATTGATTTTTACCGTGCGGCAAAGGCAGCTGGTATCAAGCCGATTATCGGCTGTGAGGTGTATGTTTCCCGACGAACACGGCATGATAAGGTACATGGTGTGGACACCAATCCCTATCATTTGATTCTGCTGTGTAAAAATGAGCAGGGCTACCGCAATCTGATTCATATGGTCAGCCTGTCCTTTTCCGAGGGCTTTTACAATCGCCCGCGGGTGGATTTGGAGCTGCTCAAGCAGTATCATGAGGGTTTGATCTGCTTGTCCGCTTGTCTGGCAGGTGAGGTAGCTTCCAAAATCCTGCAGCAGAATTATGCGGGAGCCAAGCAGGCGGCATTGGAATACCGGGATATTTTCGGCGCGGACAATTATTATCTGGAAATACAGGATCATAACCTGCCGGAAGATCGGGATGTATGCCGTGGTGTCATGCGGATTGCGGAGGAAACCGGGATTCCGCTGGTGGCTACCAATGATGCCCATTATGCCCGACGGGAGGATGCCGGTATGCAGGATGTACTTATGTGCATTCAGACCGGCAAGACCATGGAAGATATTGACCGCATGCGGTTTGAAACCGAGGAATTTTACCTCAAAAGTGAAGAAGAAATGGCAGCATTGTTCCCTGAGCATCCCGAAGCTATTTCCAATACCATGAAAATTGCGGAACAGTGCAATGTGGATTTCACATTCGGCAAATATCATCTGCCTTCCTTTGATGTACCGGAAGGCTATACTGCGGAGGAATATCTGCGTAAGCTGTGTATGGAAGGCTTTGACCAGCGGTATGATCCCAACGATACGGAAAAACGTGAGCGCCTGCAGTATGAGCTGGATATGATCGGACGGATGGGCTTTGTGGATTATTTCCTGATTGTATGGGATTTTATTCACTACGCAAAGACACATGGTATTCCGGTAGGACCCGGACGAGGCTCCGCCGCAGGTTCCATGGTTGCATATTGCCTGGATATCACGACATTAGACCCGATTCAATATTCGTTGTATTTTGAACGCTTCCTCAATCCGGAGCGTGTCAGTATGCCGGATATTGATGTGGATTTCTGTTATGAACGCCGCCAAGAGGTCATTGACTATGTAACCGAAAAATATGGCGCAGATCATGTGGCGCAGATTGTCACCTTTGGCACCATGGCGGCACGCAATGCCATCCGAGATGTAGGACGGGCATTGAATATCCCTTATGCGGATGTCGATGTGGTAGCAAAGCTGGTGCCTACCGAGCTGCATATTACATTGGATAAAGCATTAGCAGCTTCAGACCAGCTGCGGCAGATGTATGAACAGGATGCCACCGTGCATCGGCTGATTGATACGGCACGCAGTCTGGAGGGTATGCCACGGCATGCCTCTACCCATGCGGCAGGTGTGGTCATCACCAATGAACCGGTGGATCATTATGTGCCATTGGCTGCCAATGACGGCAATATGGTCACCCAGTTTATCATGACCACACTGGAAGAGCTGGGCTTGCTCAAAATGGATTTTCTGGGTCTGCGCAACCTGACGGTGCTGCATGACGCGGAGCAGATGGTGCGTCAGTGGGAACCGGCATTCAAGCTGGATGACATCTCTCTGAACGATGATGCCACCTATGCCATGCTGGCCCAGGGCAAGACCTCCGGTGTGTTCCAGCTGGAAAGTGCGGGCATTACCAATGTGGTCACCGGTCTGAAGCCCCATTCCATTGAAGATATCACCGCTGTTGTAGCGCTGTACCGTCCGGGACCTATGCAGTCGATTCCACGATATATCGCATGCAAGCATGACCCAACGCTCGTACAGTATAAGCATCCGCTGCTCAAGGATATTTTGGATGTCACTTATGGATGTATGGTGTATCAGGAACAGGTCATGGAAGTATTCCGTGTGCTGGCAGGCTATTCATTGGGTAAGGCGGATATGGTACGGCGTGCCATGTCCAAAAAGAAGATGAAGGAGCTGGCGAAGGAACGCACCAACTTCATTTATGGCAATGAAGAACTGGGCATTGATGGTGCCATCAAACGGGGTGTGGATGAAAAGACTGCGGAATCCATCTTTGATGAAATCATGGATTTTGCAAATTATGCCTTTAATAAGGCCCATGCGGTATGTTATGCGGTGGTTTCCTACCAGACCGCCTACATGAAATGCCATTATCCCCGGGAATATATGGCGGCGCTGCTGACCAGCGTGCTGGATTCCTCTGCCAAGGTATCGGAATACATCGGTGCGGCACGCAGCATGGGACTGACTGTCCTGCCGCCGGATGTGAATCAGTCCGGTGAGGGCTTTACGGTTGCGGATGGCAATATCCGCTTTGGCATGGCGGCAATCCGCAATGTAGGACGCAGCTTTTTGAAGGAACTGGAAGCAGAACGTACCCGAAATGGTTTGTTTGAATCCTTTGAGGATTTCTGTGAGCGCATGTATAACCATGACCTGAACCGCCGTGCCCTGGAAGGACTCATCCAGTCCGGTGCCTTTGATTCCATGGGCTATCGCCGCAGCCAGCTGCTGCAGGTGTATGATTCTGTGCTCAATGCGGTGGCCAATGCCCGCAGACGCAATCTGGAAGGACAGATGGACTTGTTCGGCATGGGTGCGGAGGAAAAACGGGAACGCATCCGTATGCCGGATATTCCGGAGCTGTCCAAACGGGAGCTGCTTTCCATGGAAAAGGAAACCACAGGTTTGTACCTGTCCGGGCATCCGCTGGACAGCTATCGGGAGCTGATTGAAACCGCCGGCTGTGCCACGATACATGATATTGAGGAGGATCTGAGTGGGGAACATGACGCTGCCCAGCCTCCGCGGTATCGTGACGGCATGCATGTAGTGCTGGCAGGTGTCATTACCTCTGTCCGGCTCAAAACCACCCGGAATAACAGCATGATGGCATATGTTGTGGCAGAGGATCTGACCGGTTCGGTGGAACTGGTGGTATTTTCTTCTGTCATGCAGCAGGCAGGTGACTGGATGAAGGAGGACAAGGCGGTCTGGATTGCCGGGCGGATTGATGCCCGGGAGGACGAAGCCCCTAAGATTCTTCCCACCGCCATCTATCCGCTGGATGCGGAGCATCTGGATGCCGTCCGGCAGTCGGTGCAGGGCCGCGGCGGTTATCGTGAACGACCGGAAAAACGGAACACGGATCGTCAGCCGGCACCGGAACAGCCGGTATCCGGCGGCTGCCGGCATAAGCTGTACCTGCGCATTGCCAATATGGAGGATCCGCGGCTGGAGGAAGTCAAACAGCTGCTTTCCGGCTATCGCGGAGATTTGCCGGTTTACCTGTTCTGCGCAGATAATCGGAAAACCTTACGGGCACCCCAATCCATGTGGGTCTACAATAATTTACTATTACTTGACAAATTAAGGTTTATTCTTGGCACAGAAAATGTTATAATAAAATAGTGAATGCGGTGGAAGCAGATGCTTCGCCGGATTTACAGGATAAGGAAAAACTGAAAACGGGATAAAAAATTCATTCTGAAACACTTTGCCGCTGGACAGGCATAGACCGGAGGGCAAAGGCAGAGTTGGAGGGAACATAATGGAAAAGCAGATTAAACGAATTGGTATCCTGACCAGTGGCGGCGACGCACCTGGTATGAATGCGGTTGTCCGTGCAGTTGTGCGTACATCCTCTGCTTATGGCATTTCCTGTCTCGGTATCCGCCGCGGTTACAGCGGTCTGATCAATGGCGATATCGTAGAGCTGGGAGCAAGAAGCGTAGACGGCATCATCGCCAAGGGCGGCACCATGCTGTATACCGCACGCTGCCTGGAGATGCTGACAGAGGAAGGCCTGCAGCAGGCAGCTGACAATGCGCATTATATGGGTCTGGATGGCCTGATTGTATGCGGCGGTGACGGCAGCTTCCGTGGTGCACAGGCGCTTTCCCGCAAGGGCGTTCCGGCAATCGGCGTACCGGGTACCATTGATAACGATATTGTATGTTCAGATTAC
Source organism: uncultured Clostridia bacterium (assembly GCA_945872165.1). Taxonomy (GTDB): domain Bacteria; phylum Bacillota; class Clostridia; order Oscillospirales; family Butyricicoccaceae; genus Butyricicoccus_A. The sequence goes on from CAMBYS010000046.1 coordinate 10,749, forward strand.
ACCATTGGCTTTGATACTGCTTCCAATACGGCAATTCAGGCAATTGATAAGCTGCGTGATACCATGCAGTCCCATGAACGCTGCTCGGTTGTAGAGGTTATGGGCCGCCGTGCCGGACATCTGGCACTGCAGGTTGGTATTGCCTGCGGCGCAACTGCAATCCTGCTGCCGGAGCGTGAGCTGGATTTCCAGAAGTCCATTGTTGAGAAGATGCGTGCAAACCGTATCCGCGGCAGAAAGCATCATATCATCATCGTTGCCGAAGGTGTAGGCAATGCACAGGATGTAGCAGACCGCATTCATACCGCAACCGGTATTGATGCCCGTGTTACTATTCTGGGTCATACCCAGCGCGGCGGTTCTCCGACGGTACGTGACCGTGTTATGGCAACCCGTATGGGCTACTATGCGGTGAAGATTCTGATGGAAGGCGCTTCCAACCGTGTTGTCTGCTCCAAGAACAATGAAATCACCGATTATGATATCGAGGAAGGTCTGGCTATGTCCAAGGACCTGAGCCAGGAGCTGTACGAGGTTTCCCAGACCGTAGCAATCTGAGGCAAATCAAAACAATAAAGCAAAAAAATTGGAGGGACGGGTACATTTCCGTCCCTCTTTTGGTCTGTGAGGGAATAGTATGGCAAAATCTGTTTTGATTACCGGTGTTACCCGGGGCATCGGGCGGGCATGTGCATGGAAATTTGCCCGGGAAGGCTGGTGTGTGACCGGCAGTTATGCGAAATCTGAAGAAGCGGCACAGCAGCTGGAACAGGAAATTGCTGCCATGGGCGGACAATGCCGGTGTGTACCGGCGGATGTCACCGATTCCGCTGCGGTTCGCCGTCTGGCGCTGCTGGCACAGGCGGAATTTGGCACACCGGATGCGGTTGTCTGCAATGCGGGCATTGCCCAGCAAAAACTGTTTTCCGATATCACGGAAGCCGATTGGGATACCATGTTCGATGTGAATACCAAAGGGGTTTACCGTGTGATTCAGGCGGTACTGCCCCAGCTGCTGGAGCGGCAGGCGGGAAGCATTGTCACAGTTTCCTCCATCTGGGGACAGACCGGTGGCTCCTGTGAGGTGCATTATTCCGCCTCCAAAGCAGCGGTCATCGGATTGACCAAGGCACTTGCCAAGGAACTGGGATTGTCCGGCATCCGGGTCAACTGCGTCTCACCCGGTGTCATTGATACCGATATGAACCGCATGCATGGGGAAGCTATCATGCGGGAGCTGGCAGAGGAAACGCCGTTGGGAAGAAATGGCACTCCGGAGGAGGTGGCAGATGTGATTTACTGGCTGGCATCGGAACAGTCGAAATTTGTCACCGGACAGGTATTGGGTGTCAATGGCGGTTTTTATATTTAGGAGGAGAACTATGGACCGATTTGAGCGAATTTATAAACAGGGCGTTGTGACCACCATGGAAATTTGGGTGGATCGGGAAACCGGTGTTCAATATCTCTTCCATCGGGATGGATATTCCGGCGGGTTGACACCCCTGCTGGATCAGGATGGAAAGCCGCTGATTGAAACCGAAGTATAAAAAAACCGCCGGAAGGAACCAATCCTCCGGCGGTTTGCCTGTGTATGGAACAAAATTATCCCAGCTGAGAAAGCTCAAAGGGTGTGGACTGATAAACATAGTAGTTCAGCCAGTTGGTAAACAACAGGGTAGAATGGGAACGCCAGGACAGCAGCGGATCGTTGTGGGGGTCCCCATGTTCAAAATAATTTTCCGGGATGTCCGGATTCAGACCCCGCTGTACATCACGGTAATATTCCCGTGCCAGGGTATCCTTGTCGTACTCACTGTGTCCGGTGACAAAAAGCTGACGTCCATTGCGTGCGGTGACAATATATGGACCGGCTTCATAGGACTCTGCCAGCATGGTCAGCTCCGGATGACGGATGATATCCTCGGAATAAATGGTGGTATACCGGGAATGGGGAGCTTTGAATACATCGTCAAAGCCGCGGAGCAGGCTCTCATGAGGGCGCATGATATGATGTTTATATACGCCGGACAGTTTTTTTGACAGCAGATGTTTCTGGATACCGTAGTGGTAATACAAACCGGCTTGGGCACCCCAGCAGATATGCATGGTAGAATGCACATGGGTTTTGGTCCATTCCATAATTTCCACCAGCTCCGGCCAATAATCCACCTCTTCAAACTCCATCTTTTCTACCGGAGCGCCGGTGATGATAAATCCATCATAAAACTGGTCTCGGATGTCGTCGAAGGTCTGATAAAATTTCAGCAGATGGTCTTCCGGCGTATTGGTAGATTTATGGGACGCTGTCTGGATCAGGTCAATTTCAATCTGAATCGGTGTATTGGACAGGCAGCGGAGAATTTGTGTTTCTGTGACAATCTTCGTGGGCATAAGATTGAGGATAGCAATACGAAGCGGTCGGATATGCTGCGTGGTTGCCCGATGGTGCGTCATAACGAAAATGTTTTCGCTTTCCAGTATCGCGCAGGCGGGCAGACTGTTTTCTACAATAATAGGCATAGAAACGCCTCCTTTGTATTTACTGGTGTTTGCACTCCATTATAGCACAAGGAATGACGATGGTCAAAAATATTTGAAAAAAGTTGAAAAAAGTTGTTGACAAAAAGTGGTCAGACATGATATTATGTTTAGGCACTCGACGAGAGCGCAAACATCAGATGACTGAATAAAAGAAATGACCGGAAGGAAAAAAGTTCTTGACAGGATGATGAAGTTGTGCTAAAATAAACGAGTTGTCGCTGAGAGATCAGCGATCATGACAGAAACAATTTGAAAAGAAAA
>CAMBYS010000047.1 GCA_945872165.1 uncultured Clostridia bacterium
GTGCCCACTTGTCCAGCTCCAGCATCTGATCATAGGGAACCATCTGATCCAGCGTGAAGCCGTTCAGGTTGCCCATGATATAACGTGCGGTGTTGCGGATTTTCAGATAATTCTGAGACAGCTGCTTGAACATCTTCTTGGAGATCTTCATGTCAGCACGGTAATCTGCAGAGGATACCCACAGACGCAGGATGTCAGCACCATATTCCTTGGTGATCTCCTGGGGGCTCATACCATTGCCCTTGGACTTGGACATCTTCTGACGCTCTTCGTCAACAATCATACCATGGGTGATAACCGTCTTGTACGGAGCGGTACCCTTGGTTGCGATAGCAGTCAGCATAGAGGACTGGAACCAGCCGCGATACTGGTCATTGCCTTCCAGATACAGGTCAGCCGGATAGGTCAGATCGGCACGCTCATCCATGACAGCAGCATGGGAGGAACCGGAATCAAACCATACGTCCATGGTATCGGTTTCCTTGGTAAACTCATGGCAGCCGCACTCACACTGTACGTCAGCCGGCAGAATTTCACTTGCGTCCTTATCAAACCATGCGCTGGTGCCCTCACGGCGGAACAGGTCCGCTACTGCGGCAATGGTCTTTTCGTTGACAATCGGCTTGCCGCACTTCTTGCAGAAGAAAATCGGAATCGGCACGCCCCAGGTACGCTGACGGGAAATACACCAGTCAGAACGCTCCTGAATCATGGAGGTCATACGATCCTCGCCCCATGCCGGAATCCACTTGATGTCATGGCATGCCTTGACTGCGTCATCCTTCATGGCATCAACAGAGCAGAACCACTGCTCGGTTGCACGGAAGATAATCGGGTTCTTGCAGCGCCAGCAATGGGGATAGGAATGCTCAATGGTCTCAACTGCCAGCAGTGCACCGCTTTCCGTCAGGTCATGCAGGATAACTGCATTGGTATCCTCGTAATACATGCCGGCATACTTGCCTGCATCCTCCGTTGCAATACCCTTGCTGTCAACCGGAACGATCATCGGGATTTCCGGATACTTCTGGCAGACAATAAAGTCATCTGCACCAAAGCCAGGTGCGGTATGAACGCAGCCGGTACCAGCTTCCAGTGTTACATGCTCGCCTACGATAACCAGAGAATCACGGTCCACCAGCGGATGCTGGGTGGTAACATACTCCAGCTCAGAGCCCTGAATGGTACCGATGATTTCATAGGACTCGATGCCTGCTGCAGCGGCAACAGAGGAAATCAGGTCGGTAGCCAGAATATAGATCTCACCATTCGGAACCTTGACAAAGGAATACTCAAAATACGGGTTCAGAGAAATTGCCAGATTGCCCGGCAGGGTCCAGGTAGTGGTGGTCCAGATAACGAAGTATACGTTCTCGGTGGTGCCGATGACAGAGCTGATCTTGCCCTGATCGTCCTTGACAGCGAATTTTACATAAATGGATTCGCACTTTGCGTCCTTGTATTCAATTTCAGCTTCAGCCAGAGCGGTCTCATCATGGGGGCACCAGTAAACCGGCTTCAGGCCCTTGTAGATGTAGCCCTTCTTTGCCATCTCACCAAAGACCTCAATCTGCTTAGCAACGAAGTCATTGGTCAGGGTCAGATACGGGTTTTCCCAGTCGCCGACAACGCCCAGACGCTTAAACTGCTCTCTCTGGGTATTGACATGCTCCAGAGCAAATTCCTTACATTTATCGCAGAATTCCTTGTTGCTGACCTTGTGGCGGTCCAGACCGAAAGCTGCAATGGCCTGACGCTCAATCGGAAGACCATGGGTATCCCAGCCCGGTACATACGGAGCCTTAAACCCAGCCATATTCTTATAACGGACAATAAAGTCCTTCAGAATCTTATTCAGCGCATGACCCAGATGCAGATTGCCGTTGGCATAGGGAGGGCCATCATGCAGAATGAACAGCGGCTTGCCCTCATTCTTCTTCATCAATGTATCATAGATGTGGTCCTGTTCCCACCCTGCCAGAAACTCCGGTTCGCGCTTCGGAAGACCCGCGCGCATCGGAAAATCAGTCTGTGGAAGATTGATTGTCTTATTGTAATCCTGCGGCATTTAACCGTACCATCCTTTCTAACTTCGGTGCGTATACGATTTTGCTGTCAGCACCGATCCGCCCATCAGCGGATATATATCGCAAACAGGTAACTGTTTATCGTCTCATGTATCAATCACTATGTAAATCTGCGGGATACAGCCTCAATGGTCCCCGCTGTCTCAATTGGAGCCGCTTACCTCAACGGTAAAGGCGGTTTCCTCCATCCCTTTTTTATGGGATGCATGCTTTGCATCAGCAAAGATTTTCAGGATATCATCCGGAATTTCCGTGCCGGGTGTTTCCCGTTTGGGCGGAATCTCCAGCTCTGCCGGACCCTCCACACGGCTTTCCAGTGTTTCACTGCGTGAGGTGGTCTGACCGGAAATAGAGGTAAATTCCAAGCCCTCCTGCTCAGGAATGGCGGCAATCCGTTCGCTCTGTTCCCGAAATGCCTGGGTCATTTTTTCAATAAATGCAGCACATTCCCGCTGGGCAAGCCGCATGCGTGCCTGCTCCTGTGAGGCCTGAATCTGATACTGACGGATAATGGCCTCACACTGGCTGGTGGTATCCGCCTTCAGCTGTGCAGCCTCAAGCTGCGCCTTTTTTCTGGTTTCCTCTGCCTCTTCATTGGCTTTCCTGGTGGTCTGCTCCGCCATATTCTGTGCAGTCATCAGTGCCTGACGAATTCCGCTTTCAATCCGGCGGTATTCCTCGATTTTATCCACCAGCACCTTCAATTTGGCGCGCAGCTCCGCATTTTCCTTTTCCAGTGCCTCCATGTCATCAGCTGCTTCATCCAAAATCGCATCGACACTTTTTGCATCATAGCCGCCAAAAACAGCTTTTTCAGGAGTAAACTCCCGAATTTCCTTTGAACCTAACATGTTGACCTCCTGAAATCCGCGGGCGGCGGAAAAAAATAACCGGAAAATGACCGGGGAGAAACCCGGTCGGATAGAACAAATCCTGCGAGAAGCGCAGCCCTTAACCGTACATCATCGCACGGAGAAAGACCTTGATTATTTCCAGCACAAAAAATGCCAGAAGCGGTGAAAAATCCAGCGGCATGGTCCGAAGTGCCTCAAACCGCATCAGCAGACTGCGGAACGGTGCAATCATCGGTTCTGTCACGGCATACAGCAGTTCCCCAATACGGGACTGCTGTACCTGCGGGAACCAGGATACCAGCGCACGGAAAACCAGCAGCCACTGCAGCAGATCCAGCAGCCGGAATGTCACATATACAATCATCATAACATAAAGCCATACCTTTCGGTCAGGAACCGCATCAGAACTTCATTCCGCTGTTTTCCAGCTCACTGATGAGGTCATCACCGACAATCTCAACATCCAGCGGTGTAATCAGATAGGTATCGCTTGCTACACGCTTGATCTTGCCCTCAATGGCATAGGTCACGCCGCTCATGAAGTCAAGCATACGCTTGGAGGTTTCCTTATCGGTTGTTTCCAGATTCAGAACCACGGTCATCTTGTTCTTCAGATGATCCGCAATATCTGCAACGTTGTTAAACTGATCCGCCTTTACCAGCACAACTGCCAGCTTGGTAGTTGCGTTGATATTGACAACTCTATTATTTCTGCGCGGCTGAACGGACATCGGCTGCGGCTCTGCAGCAGGTGCAGATCTGACCGGTTCCGGACGGCTGTAGTAAGACGATTCTTCCTCTTCCGGAGCTTCATCCAGACCTTCATCCATGTCAAAATCTTCGTCATCTACCTCGCCGCTAACCCAGCGCTTGAAGTCATTTACTAAACCCATTTCTGCTTCCTCCTGAATGGAACAATTCTAGGCGGCATCTGACAAAAACAAGCATCGTCAAAACATGCACGATTCAGACACGCCCTGATAGATCAATAATGGCGGGCACCGAAAATCGCCGTACCCAGCCGGACAATGGTTGCCCCACAGGAAATTGCCTCACAATAATCAGCACTCATTCCCATCGACAAGCAGTCCATGGAGATATTATCGTATTTTTTCGCCGATATGTCAATAAACAGTTGAGACATTCTGTCAAAATATAGAGTTTTTTCTTGATTCGGCTGTGTTTTTGGTGGAATTGCCATCAATCCGCGGACATGAACATGCTCCAGCTTTGCAATCTCAAGGATGGCAGAATCCAGTTCATCCGGATCAATGCCCAGCTTGCTCTCTTCCCTGCCGATGTTCACTTCCAGCAGGATGTCCTGACAGATACCGGCTTTTGCAGCTTCCTTGTCAATCACCTTTGCCAGCTTGACGGAGCTGACCGACTCAATCATGGCTACCTTGCCAATCAGGTACTTGACCTTATTGGACTGCAGGGTGCCAATAAAATGCAGCGGCTTGCCGTCATATGCATGCTGCTCATACTTTTCCAGCAGTTCCTGTACCCGATTTTCACCGCATACATCCACACCGGCCTCCACAGCTGCACGCACGCGGTCCGCGTCATTCATCTTGGTTGCCGCCACCATTGTGATGTCCTCCGGCCTGCGTCCGGATGCAATTGCCGCCTCTGCAATGCGCTGTCTGGCTTCTGTGATTTTATCTGTAATTACCTTGCGTTCTTCCTCTGTCATTTCATTACCTTCTTGTCATTCACATCTTTTGCTTCCACAATAATATCGTCATTGATAACCAGCGAATCATTGCCGGTTACATTCTGCTCCACAATATAATAGGAATCGCCTTCAAACAGCGGCTCGATATTTTTATAGCTTGCCACAGAATTGGACAGGACATAAACACCCATCTTGTCATCCTCCATGCGGACAGCGGACTTGGGAACCTTCAGACCGGAATAGGATGCCACAACAACGGTTGCCACCTGCTTGCGCATGGAAATCAGGTCCTCATTCATGTCCTGTGACCGAAAAATGACCAGGGTGTCATCGGTATCCGCATCATCCCGAATGGAGGAAACCGTGGCCTGCACATCCCGACTTGCCTGGGAAAACCGGATTTTTACCGTATTTCCCTGTGTCAGGTGCTTGGCATCAGTATCCGACACCTTTGCCGCAAAATACCACACATAAGAGGAGACTACCTTGCCCTTGCCGGAGGTTTTCGCCGGCTTTTCATCTGAAAGCTCGTTCAGCCTGGACAGGGTCAGGTCATCCACCACATCCGGTGTAAAAATATCCTCATACCCATCCACAGATTCACAGAAATAACCGGAACAGGGAGATGTAATATCTGTCGTACTGCCGCTCAGACGTTCCTCCAGATCCGCAGCCTGTGTTTTCAGGCTGGCAATTTCCACATCAATGTCCTCCCGGTCATTGGACAGGGAACCGCTCTTGAGGGCCAGCTGGCGCAGTTCGGAGGCAAGGGAGGTGATCCGGCTCAGCGAGCCGCTCTCTACCTCCTCACAGATGGCATTCATCTGATCAATGATTTTCTGATTGATCTGGCTGGAATTGGTGGTGGTAGAGGTGACATTGCGCAGTGTTTCCAGCTGGGCAATGTTTTCCTCAATATTTTTCAGTTCACGGCTGATGGTCAGTGCGTCCTCATTGGCATATTCTGTCACCAGTGCTGTACCTTCGGAAACCTTGTCACCATCGGAATAATTATATTCCACCGTGTCCCCCTCCGCAATATCAATGACCTTTTCCTGCCGGATAAAATATCCGGTAGTGGAAAAAGAGTCATCCATGGATACCTGTGCAGCGGGTATGGTTTTCACCGGATTGTAATGGTTCACCACAAAGCTGACCACACTGTATATAATTATCAGTCCAAAGGCAATAATCGGAATCCGGAGTGACCGGTTCAGCTTCAGCCTGCCGATCTGCCAGACATTGGATTTTTTTTGTGAATTGCTCCGCCGCTGCGGCGGCCTTTTGAATGCCATAGAAAGTACTCCTATCAGAAGACAGGAATTATACCGTCACTGCATCCTTTCTGCTGGTCATTTCCAGCCTGCGCTGTGGAATCACCGTGGAAATCGCATGCTTATAGATCATTTCCTGTTTGCCGTCACAGTCAAACAGAATAATAAATGTATCAAAGCCGCGTACCACGCCCCGAAGCTGGAAGCCATTGGTCAGAAATACGGTGAGCGGGACTTTTTCCTGCCGTGCCCTGTTTAAAAAGGTGTCCTGTAAATTGATTTCAGTTTTCATTATAAAACAATCCTCCCAAGATGTATAGAGATACTTTCAATATGTTACACCCCGGGCGGTTAAAATTTCTGTCACTTGCTGCAGAATAGCGGGAAATTCTTCCGCGGAATTGTAATAAATCCAATTGACCCGTCCATCACGCCGCAGCCAGGTCAGCTGCCTCTTGGCATAATTGCGGGAAGCACGTTTCAATGTGTCGAGGCAGTCGGAAAGAGTTGCCTGTCCCTGTAAATACGGAACCAGTTCCTTATACCCAATGGCCTGTCCTGCGGTTCCGGTAAGCCTGCCCTGCTCCAGCAGGCGGCGTGCCTCCTCTAGCAGTCCCAGTTCTACCATCTGATCCACCCGCCGGTCAATCCGGTCATACAGCGTCTGCCGTTCGGTGGGACACAGAGCAAACAGGATTGCATCATATTTCGGCTCAGGCCGCTTGTTTCTGGCATTCATCTCCCCGATGGTCATGCCGGTCTGCTCATAGACCTCCAGTGCCCGCACCACTCGCTTCACATTGTTTTCATGAATACGCTCTGCGGATTCCGGATCCACTTTACGCAGCATTTCATGCAGCGCATGGGCACCCTGTTCCCGGGCAATGGCATTGTATTTTTCCCGTGCTTCCAGATTGGTTTCATCACCGGAAAAGGTACTGCCATCAATCAGCGCATCCAGATATAAGCCGGTTCCGCCGCACACAATCGGTATCCGCCCGCGGGACAGAATCTCCTGTGCACAGGCATCCGCCATCTGCTGGTATCGTGCCACAGAGAAGGTTTCTCCTGCCTCTGCCACATCAAACATATGGTGCACAACCCCATCCCGCTCCGCCATATCCGGCTTGGCTGTACCGATATCCATGCCCCGGTACAGCTGCATGGAATCTGAAGAAATAATTTCCGTATCCAGCAGCTTTGCCAGCGCAATGGACAGTGCTGTCTTGCCGGATGCCGTAGGACCGGCAATGCAGATCAGTTTTTGTTTCATCACTGGTTCACCCGCTTAAACATTTTATCCAGCTCATATTTGGTCAGGCGCACAGTAACCGGTCTGCCATGGGGACAGCAGGTCACCTCCGGATCGGACAGCACCCGTTCACAAAGCGACTGCATTTCCTGCATGCTGGTTTTCCAGCCGCCCTTGATGGCAGCTTTACAGGAAACCGTATGAATCAGATCATCCAGACAATCCGGCTCCGGTGTCCGGCGCTGCATCAGCTTTTCTGCCATTTCCGACACGATCAGCGTCAGATTTCCCGCTTCAATATAAGCCGGAATTTCCCGGACAGCCATGCTGTGCTGTCCAAAGGGTTCCATGGAGAAGCCCAACGCCTGAATCTGTTCCATTCCGTCCAGAATTGCCGCATATTCCTCACCGGACAAATCCACAACCACCGGCTGCAGCAACACCTGTGTGGGAATATCTGCCTGCTTCCGCAGCTGGTTGAACAAAATGCGTTCATGAGCGGCATGTTTGTCAATGAATACCAGACCGTTTTCATCCTCCGCCAGAATATAGGTATCAAAACAACTGCCAATAACCCTTGCCTTCGGCAGGTCCGGTGTCAGGGTTTCCGGTTCCTGCTGTTCCGCAGGCTGTACCGGAACCGTTTCCATCTTGGGCAGCTCCTGCTGCTCCTTCGGCTCATTTTCCTGATACATTACCGGACGCTCCGGTATCATCGGAATCACATTGTCCGCCGGCTTTTCAGCATGAGGCATGCCCAGTGCCTGTTCATCCACATCATCCACATCAATAAACGGCAGAAAACTGCCCCGTTTAGGTGAAATCGGCGGAGCTGATGCTGCTGCATAGGCAGAAGCATGCTTCATCTGGCTGTCTGCCCCGTGGAATTCCCGTGTCCGTGCCGGGGATGGAGAAAAGGATGGCTTCCGCTCCTCCTCCGTCACCTTCGGCGTCATGGTGATGGCAGAACGGGACAGTACCACCGGTTCCGGCTCCAATACCGGCGCCGCCGGTTTTTCCTTTACTTCAATCTCCGGAATGTTGTCATCTCCCGCCAGCGCGTTTTTGCATGCCGCATATACAGCAGAAAATACCTGTTTTTCCTGGGCAAATTTTACTTCTGTCTTTGCCGGATGCACATTGACATCCACCAGAGACAACGGCAGCTCCATACAGATGCAGCCATAGGGAAATTTACCTGTAATGATGCTGTTGCGATAGGCTTCCTCCATGGCAGCCTGTATCAGCTTGGACTTGATAAACCGTCCATTGACAAAAAAGTGCTGATAGGTGCGGTTGGCCCGTGGAGCATGAGGGCGGGAAATATAGCCCCATACCCGAATGTCATACAGACTGTGCTCCGGCATTTCAATAAGATTTTTGGACAAATCCTTGCCAAACACACTGTAAACCGCATTCTGCAGCCTGCCATTGCCGGGAGAATGGAACACATCCTTTCCATCCCGGATGCAGCGGAACGCAATTTCCGGATGGCTTTCTGCCGCATGCTCCACAACCGACAGAATGTACCCGGCTTCGGTAAAATCCTTTTTGAGGAATTTCATGCGGGCCGGTGTATTATAAAACAAATCACGGATCACAAAGGTGGTACCCTCGGGACAGCCCGCCGGCTCATTTGCCGTAATGGTACCGCCTTCCAGGGACAGATGTACGCCTTCCACACAGCCATGCTGCTTGGTAAACAGGTCAACCCGTGATACGGCGCAAATGGCAGCCAGTGCCTCACCGCGGAAGCCCAGTGTTCCAATGGCACTCAGATCCTCTTTGGTACGGATTTTGCTGGTTGCATGACGGCGGAACGCCACAGGAGCATCCTCCGGTGCCATGCCGCAGCCATTGTCACAAATACGCAGATAGGAAATGCCGCCCCGTTCCAGCTCCACCGTAATCTGTGTCGCGCCGGCATCAATGGCATTTTCCACCAGCTCCTTGCACACAGAAGAGGGACGTTCGACCACCTCTCCCGCGGCAATCAGGTCTGCCATGTGGGAATCCAGTTCATGAATCACTGCCATGCGGCATGCCTCCTTTCTTTCCTCTCCATTGGTTACTCTACCATTTTCTGCAGTTCGTACAGCAGATTCAACGCTTCAATCGGTGTCATGGTATTGACATTGACAGAGCGAAGCTTCTCGGAAACCGCATCCGACTGCATGCCCATCAGGGAAATCTGCGGTTCTTCCTCCTCTGTGACTTCACGCACTTCGATCTTAGGTGCAGAGGCTTCCAGATCCTTCAGAATACGCTTTGCCCGGCGCAGTACCGGTTTGGGCACGCCTGCCAGCTTGGCAACCTCAATGCCATAGCTGTCATCCGCACCGCCCGGAACAATTTTCCGCAGGAAGGTAATGTCATCACCGCGTTTTTTCACCGCGATGTTGTAATTCTTCACACCGTCCAGCAGTTCCTCCAGGGCGGTGAGCTCATGGTAATGGGTGGCAAACAAGGTACGCGCACCCACCTTTTTCGGATCGGAAATATATTCCACCACAGCCCGGGCAATGCTCATGCCGTCAAAGGTGGAGGTACCCCGTCCGATTTCATCCAAAATCACCAGACTGAACCGTGTGGCATGCAGCAGGATATCCGCCACCTCGCTCATTTCCACCATGAAGGTGGATTGTCCGCTTGCCAGGTCATCCGATGCGCCGACACGGGTAAAAACCCGGTCCGCAATACCGATGCGGGCAGACCGTGCAGGTACAAAGGAGCCCATCTGCGCCATAATGGTAATCAGCGCAACCTGCCGCATATAGGTGGACTTACCTGCCATATTCGGGCCTGTGATAATGGCTGTGCGGTTTGCCCGGTCATCCAGCAGCGTGTCATTGGCGATAAACATACTGTCACGCAGCATGCGCTCCACCACCGGATGCCGTCCATCCCGGATATCAATGACAGAGGAATATTCCACCTCCGGACAGCAGTAATTGTATACATCCGCCACCTCAGCCAGCGCACACAGCACATCGGTCTGTGCCAGTGTCTGGGCAGTAATCTGAATCCGATGCACCGCAGAGGAAATCTGCTCCCGGATTTCGGTAAACAAACGGTATTCCAACTCCACAATGCGTTCATTCGCCTGCAGCACCGTATTTTCATACTGCTTGAGTTCTTCTGTAATATAACGCTCCGCATTGGCAAGGGTCTGCTTGCGCACATAATGTGCAGGCACCTTGTCGGAATGCAGGCGGGAAACTTCGATATAATAGCCAAAAACCCGGTTGTAGCCTACCTTCAGCTTGGGAATGCCGGTGGCTTCCCGTTCCCGGGCCTCAATGGCGGCAATGGAACCCTTGCCGCCGGAGGCAATGTCCCGCAGGCTGTCCAGCTCTTCACTGTAGCCCTCCCGGATGAAATTGCCTTCCCGCAGGGAAAACGGCGGCTCATCCACAATAGAGGCGGAAATCAGCTGCCGGATATCCTGCAGCTCATCCATAGATTGCCCCAGCACCTTCAGCATGGAGGTGTCGCACTGCACCAGCTGTGCCCGGATTGCCGGCACATGCTCCAGTGTCGCACACATGCTGCGCAGGTCACGGCAGTTTGCTGTGCCATAGACAATGCGGCTGATGAGGCGTTCAATGTCAAACATCTGCCGCAGCTCATCGGTCAGCAGGCTCCGCTTAACCAGATCCTCCTTCAGTTCCCCAATAGCACGCTGACGCTGTAAAATCTGGTTCGGATTGCGCAAAGGCTTGCTCATCCACTGACGCAGCAGCCGGGCACCCATGGCAGTTCTGGTTTTATCCAGCACCCACAGCAGAGAACCCTTCTTTTCCTTTGTCCGCATGGTTTCAAACAGCTCCAGATTGCGGCGCGCATTGAGATCCAGCTCCAGATACTGTCCCTGATGATAAATCTGCAGTGTATCCATATTGGCCAGATCGGATTTCTGGGTATCAGTCAGATATGCCAGCAGAGCACCTACCGCACACACAATGGTGGGGTGATCCTCCAGCAGATTGTCCTCCAGATCGGAACAATGCCCGCGCACCTGCTGCATGCAGGCATCCATGGCATATACTTCCTCCTGCATGCATTCCGTGCCGCATTCAATATGCTCCCGCAGGAACCGGCTTAACTGTTCCTCTGCCGCAGCAGACGGATTGAGCAGGGTTTCCCGGGGCAGAAATCGTCCCAGTTCATTCATGACATATACCACCGCATCGCTGCCCACCATATCGGTTGCCAGCATTTCACCGGTGGTAATATCCGCAAAGCAAACGCCTGCGCCGGTAGCACTGAGATAAACCGAACAGATATAATTGTTGCAGTCCTCCTGCAGCATGGAAGCCTCTATGACGGTACCGGGAGTGATGGTGCGGATAATTTCCCGCTTCACCAGTCCCTTGGCCTTTTTCGGATCCTCGGTCTGCTCACAGATAAAGACTTTATGCCCATTTTTTACCAGCTTCGCAATATAACCTTCACAGGAATGGAAGGGGATGCCGCACATGGGAGCCCGTTCCTCCTGACCGCAATCCCGTCCGGTCAGTACCAAATCCAGTTCTTTGGACGCAATTTTCGCGTCGTCATAGAACATTTCATAAAAGTCACCCAGACGATACAGCAGTATACCGCCGGGATTCTGATTTTTGATTTCAAAATATTGCCGCATCATCGGCGTAAGTTCAGCCATGGTACCCCTTCCCAAGCACGCTGCCATACAGGGCACGCAGCGAGGTTTTTTCAATCACCACATCCACAAAATCACCGATGTGCAGATCCTCACCTCGCACCAGTACCAGCAGTCCACCGTCTGTCCGTCCGCAGTGGGTATACACGCCATCCTTGCTGTTGGACAGACCGTCAATCAATACGCTGAGTTCTCGATCCTGATACGCATCCTGCCGCTGCTGGTTAATGCCCTCCTGCGTTTTGAGCAGTCGGTTAAAGCGATCCTGTTTTTCCTCCGGTGTTGCGCTGTCCGGCATAGAAGCCGCCGGTGTTCCGCTGCGTTTGGAATACAGAAAGGTATACAGCACATCATACTGTCCCTGGCGCACCACATCCAGCGTGCCCTGGAAATCTTCCTCGGTTTCTCCCGGGAAACCAACAATAATATCGGAGGACAGCACCAGATCCGGCATGTATTCCTTTGCCTTTGCAATCAGGGCAAGATAGCTTTCTTTGGTGTAGCCTCGATTCATCCGCTTTAGAATGGCGTCAGAGCCGGACTGGAACGGCAAATGCAGCTGATGGCTGATATGTTTGCCCTTCGCCATGGTGGAAAACAGCTTTTCCGAGGCATCCTTTGGATGGCTGGTCATAAACCGCAGACGATATTCGCCTTCCACCGCGTCCAGTCGTGCCAGCAGGTCAGAAAAATCCATGCCAATGCCCAGATCCTTGCCATAGGAATTGACATTCTGTCCCAGCAGGGTGATGTCCTTATAGCCTTCCGCCACCAGACACCGCAGCTCGGCTTCAACATCCTCCGGTTTACGGCTGCGTTCCCTGCCGCGCACATAAGGCACGATGCAATAGGTGCAGAAATTGTTGCAGCCGTACATAATGGACAGCCACGCATGACAGCCTGCACCGCGCTGTACCGGCAGACCCTCTGCAATTTCGCCCTTCGGGTCACCGGAAATGGCAAAAATCCGCTTGCTGCCATTGAGCCGCTGCAGCAGCAGCTCCGGGAAATGCCACAGCATATGGGTGCCAAACACAATATCCACACGGGGATAACTCTTTTTGATTTTTTCCGTGATGTGCTCCTGCTGTACCATACAGCCGCACATACAGATAATCACATCCGAACGGGTATCCTTGATATGGGTATACTGTCCCATGATGCCAAAAACACGCTTTTCCGCATGCTCCCGCACCGCACAGGTATTGACCACAATCACATTGGCCTCCTGAGCGTCCTCTGTCCGGACATAGCCCATTTCCGCCAGCATACCGGCAATACGTTCGGTATCCGCTTCATTCTGCTGGCAGCCAAAGGTCTGACAGAAAAACATCGGTTTTTCCGGCAAAAGCGCATTATGTCGGCTGACCTGCTCCATGCAGTCCAGCTGATGGGCAATCTGCTCTTTTGGTACTTGTCTTGAAGTATGTTCTATCATAATTATATTTTATCCCAAAATTTATCGAAATTCATTCAGTTCTGCGTCATATGTCATCAGATGATGATAGTTTGCACCATCCGGCTCCAGCTCCGGCAGCTCACGGATCAGGGTTTTGGTCAGATATTCCGGGCTGAGATTGTTGTTTCCCGCACCCAGAATGGCATAGCAGCGCACACAATCCGTATCCGGTTCCAGCGCAAAGCCGCGGATATA
>CAMBYS010000048.1 GCA_945872165.1 uncultured Clostridia bacterium
CTCCCATACAACAAAAGCAGCCGGCGGTCATGGGGATTGGGGACAGAGGGTTTCAAACTATACCGCCAACTTTACTGGCTGAGATGTGGGTGGAATGGTGCAGGCAAAAGCCTCCCTCAGAGGAGGGAGTTCCATCTCCCTGTGATTGTTTCAAATTCTGTCACACAATGTTCACATAAATGCCGTAAAATGAAGAACAATGAAACCGGGAACAGGGAGGATCACCATTATGTTCACAATATTGATTGCCGATGATGAGGAACGAATCCGCAGGCTGGTGTCGGATTTTCTGCGCCGGGATGGATATACTGTCCTGCAGGCGGCAGATGGCGGTCAGGCTATGGAACTGATTGACCAGCGGCTGAATACCATTGACCTGATTATTCTGGATGTGATGATGCCGGTATATGACGGCTGGAGTGTCCTGCGGCATATCCGGGCTAAAAATAAAGAAGTGCCGGTTATGATGCTTACCGCACGCACCGAAGATACCGATGAGGTCTTTGGCTTTGATTTAGGTGCGGATGATTATATTACTAAGCCGTTTTCACCGATTGTCCTGTCTGCCCGGGTTCGTGCCATTGAAAAACGCCGGCATCAGCGGGATGATGGCGTGTATCAGTCCGGTGATTTGTCCATCAATGAAGTGCGCCGGGAGGTCTGTGTGGCAGGTAAAACGGTAGATTTGACCCCAAAGGAATATGAATTGTTGATTTATTTTAAGAATAATCAGAATATTGCCGCATCTCGTGAAAATATCCTGAATGCTGTGTGGGGATATGATTATTTTGGGGATTTGCGCACTGTGGATACCCATGTGAAAAAGCTGCGGGCAAAGCTGGGAATATGTGGCAAAATGATTGAAACCGTGCGGGGCTTCGGCTATCGGTTTGAAGGGGCGAAATCGTGAAAACCGGGAAAAAATATCGTGGGATTCATTCCTTGCAGTTCCGCTTTTTCAGCTGCATCGCCCTGGCTTCCGCGATTTTTGTCATTGTCATGCTGCTGCTCAATCTGTTGTTTTTTCAGCAGTATTATCTGCTGCAGAAAAAGGCGAAACTGACAGATACCTATAAACAAATATACTTACAGTATAATACAGATATAGATATACCGATTGATACCCTGCAGGAGCTGGAAAACCGCTATGGCATCCGTATCAGTATTCTCAATACCTTTGGTCAGTCGGTATATGATACCATTTATCAGCATGACCGGGAAAGCCGTATCAGCAGCACGCTGATGGATCCCTTCGGACGGTCGATTTATGTCTATGATGAAGCAGAGCTGCAGGAAAAGGGATATACCTTTTCGCGATTAAATGAGGTGAATGGAAAGACGTCCTCTATTGCTCTGATTGGCATGCTGAAAAATCATAATACCATCCTGCTGCGTATCCCGACCACAGCTTTACAGGAAGATCAGTCGGTGAATTTTATTTTTCTGATTTTCTCCGGTTTGATTGCCCTGCTGGTATGTCTGATCTGCGGTTATCTCATCGGCAGGAATTTTACACGCCCGATTTCGGAAATGACCGAAGTGGCGGATTCCATTGCCCGGCTGGATTTTTCCAAAAAATATACGGGAAAAGACCGGGATGAACTGGGAGAACTGGGCAGAAGCCTGAATCAGATGTCGGATATTCTGGAATCCTCCATTGAGGAAATGCAGCAGATGAATGCCCAACTGCAGCGGGAAATTGAGGAAAAACAGCACATAGATGACATGCGCCGGGAATTTATCGTCAATATTTCTCATGATTTAAAAACACCGATTGCATTGATTCAGGGCTATGCGGAAGGTCTGCGGGTAGGCATCAATGAATCCGAAGAGGATAAGAATGATTATTGTGATATTATCATAGATGAAGCCAAACGCATGAATCATCTGGTACGGCAGTTATTGGATTTGTCCCGGATTGAATTAGGGAATACGGTGCCGAATCTGTCGGAATTTGACGCATATGAGCTGGCAGAAGCTGTGGTGGAAAAAACACAGGTCATGTGGCAGGAAAAACATCTGCATGTGGATTTGTCCGGTATTGGAGAAGAGGTATTATGTGCGGATTATGATATGCTGGAGCGTGCAGTTATCAATTACATGACCAATGCCATTGACCATACGCCGGAGGGCGGTACCATCCGGCTGGCGACAACTGTGGATACCCGGCATATCGTACTGACGGTACGCAACCAGGGCAGTACGCTGGCACCGGAGGAAATGGATAAAATTTGGGATAAATTTTATAAGCTGGATAAATCCCGTACCCGTATCAGCGGTGGCGGCTCCGGTATTGGTTTGTCCATTGTCCGGGCTATTATGCGGGCTCATGACGGCGGCTGCGGTGTGCGCAATGTGGAGGATGGTGTGGAATTTTATCTGTCCCTTCCCCGCACGGAATCTGCCCAACTGCCGGAGGGATAACAGGTTTTTCGGCAAAACATCGGAAAAATCGGCAGATTGCTACTTGGTACACCGGTGTGTGTGTGCTATACTGATATGGTGATGATAAAACGAAACATAAAGGAGCATTTGCAGAACTGATGCAGTTTCAAGATTTAGGTATTGATACAGAGCTGCTGCGTGCACTGGATGATGCGGGATATACTGTCCCCACACCGATTCAGGAGCAGGCAATTCCGGCAGCGATTGCAGGCAGGGATGTACTGGGTCTGGCACAGACCGGTACCGGCAAAACCTGTGCCTTTGCGATCCCGATTTTACAGAAATTAAAAAATGAAGAACGGCTGCCCGGCTTTCCGCCCATCCGTTCCCTGATTCTCACCCCTACCCGTGAGCTGGCGATTCAGATTTATGACAGCTTTCTGACTTATGCCAAGTATACGGATATTCGCTGTGCACTGGTGTATGGCGGTGTTTCCCAGTATAATCAGACCGAAGCCCTCAGTGCCGGTGTGGATGTGCTGGTGGCAACGCCGGGACGGCTGAATGACCTGTGCGGTCAGGGCTATATTGATCTGGAGGACATTGAACTGTTTATTCTGGATGAAGCGGACCGTATGCTGGATATGGGCTTTATTGACGATGTGGAACGCATCATCAAGCGCATGGGTGAGCATGAAATGCAGACCCTGCTGTTTTCCGCTACCATGCCGAAATCGGTACAGTCTCTGGTCAAGCGGCTGCTCAAGGAAGATTTTACCCGGGTAGAAGTCAATCCGGTATCCACTACGGTGGAGACCATTGACCAGTCGGTATATTTTGTGGACCGGGAAAATAAGAAAAAGCTGCTGCTGTATACCCTGCGTGATCCGGAGCTGGATCGGGCATTGGTTTTTGTGCGCACCAAGACCGGTGCAGACAAGGTTGCCCGGGAGCTCAGCCGTTCCCGTGTAGGTGCGGATGCCATTCATGGCGATAAATCTCAGATTGACCGGCAGAATGCACTCAATCGTTTTAAAGAAGGGAAAATCCGGGTATTGGTTGCCACGGATATTGCAGCACGTGGTCTGGATATCAGTGAGCTGTCCCATGTCATCAATTATGATGTACCCATGGAACCGGAAAATTATGTCCATCGTATCGGCAGAACCGGTCGTGCAGGACATGGCGGTATTGCTATTACCTTCTGTCAGGCAGATGAGGTGCCATACCTGCGGCGCATTGAGAAAACCATTGACAAGCAGATTCCGGTACGGGAGGATAATCCCTATCCCATGCAGGAAAAACCCCATGAAGGCAAGCCTTCCCGTGGACGTTCCCGTTCCCGCCGCGGCGGGCGGAGCAGACGCAATCTGAATAACAATAAGCCTCAGAATATAGAAACAGCAGGGGAACAGCCGGCAGAGCAGGCAAAGGAAAACAATCGTTCCCGTCATCCCAGACGCAGACGGAAAAAGCCGGCTGCTGCACCGGAGGCATAAAAAAATTCCGGAAGGAAAAATCCATTCCGGACAAATACAGGACAATCCCATGGAGAACCATTGTTTTTCATGGGATTTTTGTTGTTTTTTGCGGGAAAATAGCAAGAAAATGGGTTTGACAGGTGGGAAAAATGCTCCTATTATATCAGTCAGGCAGCTCACCAATCCATATACAAAAGGAGGTTTTCCCCGTCTTGGCAACGCCAACCATTGCCAGTGCACAGATTGCTGCACTGGAACATCCCATTACCGGGCTGGAGGATCGTCCCGCCCTGTCTGCTGCGGATCTCAAGGCATATTTTGATGCCAATCCCATCCAGCTGATGCAGGCACATAACCGGCTGGTCAAGGCATTGACTGGCACGACAGCAGCGGCAAATCTTGGATTTTCTGCCACAGCAGGCATTTCCGGTGATACCATACAGGCGGCATTGGAGCATGTCCAGCAGCAGCTGACAGATGTGGCGCTGGGTTCTGTACCGGATGGTTCCATTTCTGAGGAAAAACTGTCAGAAGGTGTACAGAATGATCTGGCACAATTGCCCTTTATTCTTGAAACACTGGTGGAACTGCAGAGTGCCGCAGCAAAAATCCGACCTTCCGGTGCTCAGTTTCCTCTGATGGTTTATGTGTCATCAGATACCTGTCCGGATACGGACAAGGATGAATTATCCACGGCGGCATTGGGGTATTATTATTCCGATTATGTCTATGACCTGGGACAGCAGCTGGGCTGGCTGTGCAAATGGAAGCGGCAGACCATGCCGTCAGAAGCATTCCTGGGTAAGCAGAATATCACGGAAATTCTGGAGGACGAAGTGACACGGGATGAAATTGCCGGACTTCCGGCTGTATTACAGCTGATTCAGATGTCCTCGGCAGTATACCGTGCCTATCAGGCCTCCATGGAAGAACAGTAAAACAGAATCCTCCCGGCTTATCGGGAGGATTTTTTATCTGATTTTTTTTTCCCCGGTTTTTCCGGCGGTTCCGGAAAGCATTTTTGGGTAATGGCGGAAGCAAAAGCCGTCAGGGTATCCGTCAAATCTGTCAGAGTGAGCAGGAAGGACAGAGCAGCTTCCGGGGTATCCAATGTCATATTGGTTTCCTTTGTCATCTGTTCTACGGATGCCATCAGCTGGGAACTGATGACTGCCCGGCGTTCCAGCTGGGTATTGAAGCAGTCAGCCAGTTCCTTTGCACCGCCGCCACTCTCAGCGATACCCGACAGGATACGTTTGATCTGGGTAATGGTCAGGGTATTTTTGAGGGAATATACCGCCAGCATCTGGAGAATATGTTCTTTGGAATATTTTTTGCCCTTGACCGGGGCAATCACACCGGCTTTGCTGTAATTATGGATCATGGTACGGGTTAAGGGTTCCTTTTCCCCGTCATTGCCCAGATGGGTGTTCATCAGGCTGATGATTTGGTCCATATATAAATCCAGCTCCGGAATATCGGAGGGGCGCAGTTGTTTGGTTTTCATGCTGGCTTCCAGCAGTGCGCGGATATCGGTAGACATAGGTTAACGCTCCGTTTCGTGGGGATATGGAAAGAGCCTCCCTCTTGGAGGGAGGTGGCATTTGCGTCAGCAAATGACGGAGGGAGTAAAACGGTAAAATCTCCGTATCAATGGTATCTCGGTACAGAGTTGTGAGCGAGATGCAGCTCCCTCAGTCGCTTCCAGCGACAGCTCCCTCCTCTGAGGGAGCCTTTCGATCATATGATTTTATTTACCGGTTAAACTGCCATGAGGGCAGCTGCCGTTTACCCTACCGGTGTATTGCATACCGGCAGGTCACCATCGCTGATGGCATATGCCGGGATACCACAGTATTTCATATAGGGCAGAAGCTGCTGCAGGACAGCGGCAGTGGATGTATTACTGCCAAAACGCACCGTCATGGCATTGGTGGTATTGATGCCCCGGCAGATGGCTTCATACGCGTTTTCTGCTGACAGGGCAGTTTCCCGTGCCGCCAGATTCCAGTCCCACAGACGGTATCCGGCATTGATGAGGGCAGCTGCCTGTTCCGAGGAAAGATTACCGTTGCTTCCTCCTGCAATGCGTACCAGATGGGTAGGAGTACCGGTAATGACAGAAAGCTGTTCATTTGCTGTATGCAGCATTTGGATGGTATTATAGGCAGAAGCCTGTTCTGCTGTCAGCAGGAAACCAATGCTGTTGCCGCTGCCTGCAATATGCCGCAGCATATCATCCGATGCATACAGGTCATTGATGGGGACAAAGAAGGTTGCCGCTGTATTGCAGCCGGATAAAGCGGACAGAATGGAATCTGTAGCAGTACCCAGGTCACTGTCTACTGTCAGATAGACGGCAGAAGGAATGTTGGCAGGCATGGTATAAAAGACATCTGAGGAAATCAGACTGCCGGGCAGATACAGAATACCGCCGCCGGAAGTAAAGGGAGAGGTATCAAAGGAAGTGGTGCCCGGAGTGGAAGGACGGAAGGTATTGGGCGTAGTGGTCCGGATGACAGTCACCATACAGGTGGCAGTCAGTCCGCCTGCCTTTGCCGTAATCACGGCGGTGCCTGCCTTGATAGCAGTGACACTGCCATTTTCATCCACCCGTGCCACAGCCGGATTGCTGGAGCTCCAGGTAACCGGTGTGCCGGTGGGAGTAACATAAGCCTGAACGGTCTGTACGCCGCCAATACGCAGGGTCAATGCTTCCGGATTGACAGAAAGGCTGCCGCCGGTGACACGTACCTTACAGGAAGCGGATTTACCGTTGGTTGTTGTAGCAGTAATGGTGGCATTGCCTGCACCCACGCCATAAATTTTTCCATCTTTATAATAAGCAATGGAGGAATCACTGGATTTCCAGCTCAGCTTGCCCGGGTCAGCTCCCGCCGGATTGGGGACAACGGAAACAGCCTGATTGGCACCGATTTTCAGAGACAGGGAAGCGGGCTGGATAGAGATTTTG
Organism: uncultured Clostridia bacterium; assembly: GCA_945872165.1. Taxonomy (GTDB): domain Bacteria; phylum Bacillota; class Clostridia; order Oscillospirales; family Butyricicoccaceae; genus Butyricicoccus_A. Next base: position 6,841 of record CAMBYS010000048.1, read on the forward strand.
TTAAGTACATAGCCGGAAACCGTAATGGTAACCGAAGCGGAGATGCCATTTTCCGCCGTTACCGTAATGGTTGCCTTGCCGGTGCTGAGAGCCGTTGCAGTGCCTTCCTCATCCACAGTCAACACCTTGGGATTGTCAGAGGACCAGGTGAGGATGGTTTCCGCCTGTTCCGGCAGAACCGTTGCCTGAATGGTCTGGGTATCCCCAATCTGCATGGTATCTGCCGCTTCCAGCTGTAATTCTGTCACAGCATAACCGGAAACGGTAATTTCCACCCAGACAGCACCCTGGGATACCTTTTGATACACTTTGGTGGTGCCTTCTCCCACGGCAGTTACCAGACCGTTTTCGTCTACCGTGACAACGCTTTCATCATCGCTGTTCCAGCCGGCATCGGTTTCCTCCGGTGAGGCGGGTTCAGAGCCGGGAACCTCCTCCTCAGAATCCGGTTCAGAGCCGGGAACCTCCTCCTCAGAATCCGGTTCAGAGCCGGGAATTTCCTCCGGCATACCGGAACCGGGTTCCTGTCCATCCTCCGGCTGCTCCGGTTCACTGTCTTCTGCAATCTTCAGTTGTACCTGGTCAGCCACCTTCATGGTATAAAGCTGTTCTTTTTCCGGCTCAAGGGTCAGCTCCGGTACCGAAGGCTGGGGTATCGGCTCCTCCTCCTGGGGCAGTGCTGCTGCCAGTACGCCGCACATCAGAAGCCCTGCCAGAACCATACAGCTCAGTTGTTTGATATGTTTCATGATTTTCAACTCCTGTGAAAAAGGAACATGGAAGATTTGAATAGATAAGCTTATTATACCCCACCGTTTGGTATTTGTCACTGGAAAATTGACAGCAGAGCTCCTGTACGTTTTGATTCATTTTGCATAATAATCATCTGTATCTATGTTTTTATGTAGTATTGAGTATATTTTGTATTTTTGTTGAATATATCAGCAATTCATACTGTTTTCATCAGTCTGTCTGTTTTTATCGTTGCGTGTTTTGGGGGGAAATGGTATAATATAAAACATACATTTCATCACATCAGGAGGCCGTCATGAATATAGATACATCTATTCGACAGTTTTTAACCGGACAAAGTGCGAAGGCGTATGAAATATTCGGTGCCCATGCAGACCATCAATATGGCAAGGACGGCATTGTCTTTCGTGTCTATGCACCCTATGCTGCCAATATGGAACTGGTTGGTGATTTCAACAACTGGGAAGGCTGGCAGATGAACCGCCGTCCGGATGGTGTCTGGACCATTTTCTGTGATAATATCCCCTGGGGTGCCCTGTACAAATATCGCACCACCACGAACAGCGGAGAAAAAATTGACCGGGCAGATCCCTTTGCCTTTTATTCCGAGCTTCGGCCGGGTTCCGCCTCCCGGGTATGGGATATTGACCATTATTATTGGCGGGATGGAGACTGGATGGAATACCGCCGGCAGGATTATAAAAATTACACCCGTCCCATGAGCATTTATGAGGTACATGCGGGCTCATGGCGGCGGATACAGGAAGGAAAGGAACAGGCATCTACTGCGGAAGAACGGGAATTTGGACGCATGCTGACCTATCGGGAACTGGCAGACCAGCTGATTCCCTATGTGAAGGAGCATCATTTTTCCCATATTGAGCTGATGCCGCTGACTGAGCATCCCTTTGACGGTTCCTGGGGCTATCAGGCAACCGGTTATTTTTCCGCCACCAGCCGGTATGGTGATCCCTATGGACTGATGGAATTCATTGACCGCTGCCATCAGGCCAATATCGGTGTGATTCTGGATGTGGTACCCCTGCATTTTGTCACCGATTTCTTTGGTCTGCATCAGTTTGACGGCGGTTTTGTCTATGAATCTGCCAATCCGGAGGAACGGTATACGGAATGGGGTACGGTTCTGTTTGATTATACCAAGCCTCATACCCTGTCCTTTATGAAATCCTCTCTGGATTTCTGGATCAATTATTATCATATCGACGGACTGCGGTATGATGCGGTATCCCAGCTTATTTATAAAAATGGTGAGCCGGGACAGTTCAATGACAATGCACCGGGACGTTGGTTCCTGTGCAATACCAATTTCTATTTGCAGCAGACCTATCCCCAGGTCATGCTGATGGCAGAGGATTCCTCCAATTATCTGAAAGTAACTGCTCCGCCTCAGTATGGCGGATTGGGCTTCGATTATAAATGGGATCTGGGCTGGATGAATGATACACTGGAATATCTGGGTATGCATCCCCATGACCGGTATCATGCCCGGAATATGCTGATGTTTTCCATGGCATATTTCTATGATGACCTGTTTATCCTTCCTCTGTCACATGATGAAGTGGTACATGGCAAGCGTACCATTATTGACAAGCTGTGGGGAGATTATGACCAGAAATTCAGCCAGCTGCGGTTATTATACCTGTATATGTGTGCTCATCCGGGCAAGGTGCTCAACTTTATGGGCAATGAGCTGGCAGAGTTCCGGGAATGGGATGAAAAGAAGGAATTGGGCTGGAATCTGATGACCTATCCGGTACATGATGCCTTTAATCAGTATTGCCGGCAGCTGCATACCATTGGCGGCAGCTATCGGGCATTGTATGATACGGAATATGATCCCCGGGCGTTCCGTTGGTTGGATACACCGGGCAATCCGCCGACGGTATTTGCCTTTGCCCGCCGTTCCGCAGATGGAAAGCAGACGGTGGTATGTGTCATGAATTTCGGACTGCATCCGGAAACGGTACGGGTACCTGCAGGCAGCTGGCGGGAGCTGGTAAACAGTGATGACAGCCGGTTCTCCGGCAGCGGCGTGGTGAATGAAGGCGAAATCACCGGGTCGGTGAAGCTGGCGCCGCTTTCCGGCACGATTCTGGTGATGGAACAATAAACAAAGTAATAGCAGAATAAAAATGAACCCCCGGAGTGGCCGCTCCGGGGGTTCTTCACGTCACTGTGTCAATATGGATGTCACAGCTTTCATTCTTGGCATCATGCTGACAGCACATATTGTTGGCAAATGCAATCCGGGGAAAGAAAAATCCGGCACGGCTGGTTTTCCTTTTTCTGGATTTTAGCACTCTCGAGTGACGAGTGCTAAAATTAACAGTTTCGTAACAACTTTTCTCTTGTAATTCCGTCTTGACAGACTTATAATGCAATCGAAAAGAAATCCGGAACAGCAGCAAAGCCTGTCTGTTTTCTCCAAAGGAGGTTGTTCAAATGAACGCACAGAAGTTTACACAAAAATCCCTGGAAGCGATTCAGGACGCACAGTCGTTATATAATGAATACGGCAATGCGGAAATGGGACAGGAACATCTGCTGCTTGCCCTGCTGCAGCAGGATGGGGGACTGATTTCCCAGCTGATGACCAAGATGGGGATAGATGCAGCTGCCATGCAGCAGCAGGTAAGACAGTCCGTAGAACGGCTGCCGCGTGTTTCCGGCGGACGGGATGCCAGCCGGATGTATGTCACCGGTGACCTGCAGAAAACCCTGAATCAGGCGGAACAGACTGCTGAACAGATGAAGGATGATTTTGTCTCTGTAGAGCATCTTTTCCTTGCTTTGATTGATACAGCTGCCGGTGCAGTACGTGATCTGTTCCGCAGCTATGGTATGGATAGAAACAAATTCTTACAGGCATTGTCCACCGTGCGGGGCAATCAGCGTGTCACCACCGATTCCCCGGAAGATACCTATGATGCCCTGAAGAAATATGGCACCGATCTGGTGGAACGGGCACGGCAGAAAAAGATGGATCCGGTCATTGGTCGTGATGATGAAATCCGCAATGTCATTCGGATTCTGTCTCGTAAAACCAAAAATAATCCGGTACTCATTGGTGAACCGGGTGTGGGCAAAACTGCCATTGCAGAAGGTCTGGCACAGCGTATTGTCAAGGGTGATGTACCGGGAACACTGAAGGATAAAACCATTTTCTCATTGGATATGGGTTCTCTGGTTGCCGGTGCGAAATACCGCGGTGAATTTGAGGAACGTTTGAAGGCTGTCCTCAATGAAGTCAAAAAGAGTGAAGGCAATATCATTCTGTTTATTGATGAACTGCATACCATTGTAGGTGCCGGTAAGACAGATGGTGCCATGGATGCAGGCAATCTGCTCAAGCCGATGCTGGCCCGTGGTGAACTGCATTGTATCGGTGCAACTACCCTGAATGAATATCGCCAGTATATTGAAAAAGACCCGGCACTGGAACGCCGTTTCCAGACCGTACTGGTTGGTGAACCCACGGTAGAGGATACGGTTGCTATCCTGCGTGGTCTGAAGGAACGTTATGAGGTTTATCATGGCGTGAAAATTCAGGATTCTGCCCTGATTGCGGCAGCAACTCTGTCCAACCGGTATATTACCGATCGTTTCCTGCCGGATAAGGCCATTGACCTGGTGGATGAGGCCTGTGCCATGATCCGCACGGAAATTGATTCCATGCCCACAGAGCTGGATGTCATCCAGCGTAAAATCATTCAGCATGAGATTGAAGAAGCTGCTCTGAAAAAGGAAGATGACCAGCTGTCTCAGGAGCATCTGGCAGAAATCCAGAAGGAACTGGCAGAAATGCGGGAAGAATTTAATTCCATGAAAGCCCGCTGGGACAATGAAAAGAATGCCATTGGCAAAGTACAGAAGCTGCGTGCCGATATTGAGCAGATGAATGCAGATATTGAGCGGGCAGAAGAGCAATATGACCTGAACAAGGCAGCGGAGCTGAAATATGGCAGGCTGCCGGAGCTGAAAAAACAGCTGGCTGAGGAAGAAGCTAAGGCAGACAGTAAGGATGAGCATAGCCTGCTGCGTGACCGTGTCACAGAAGAGCAGATTGCCCGTATCATTGAACGCTGGACCGGTATTCCGGTTGCCCGGCTGATGGAAGGCGAACGGGAAAAGCTGCTGCATCTGGAGGATACCCTGCATGAGCGTGTCATTGGACAGGATGAAGCTGTCAAGCGTGTTTCCGAAGCCATTCTGCGTTCCCGTGCAGGCATTCAGGACCCGAACCGTCCGATTGGTTCGTTCCTGTTCCTGGGTCCCACCGGTGTGGGTAAAACCGAGCTGGCAAAGACGCTGGCAGCTACGCTGTTTGACGATGAAAAGAATCTGATTCGTATTGATATGTCAGAATATATGGAGAAATTCTCCGTATCCCGTCTGATTGGCGCACCTCCCGGATATGTGGGCTATGAAGAAGGCGGTCAGCTGACAGAAGCTGTCCGGCGCCATCCATATTCTGTTGTCCTGTTCGATGAGATTGAAAAGGCACATCCGGATGTATTCAACATCCTGTTACAGGTATTGGATGACGGCAGAATTACAGATTCTCAGGGTAGAACGGTAGATTTCAAAAATACCATTCTGATTCTGACCTCCAATCTGGGCTCTTCCGCATTGCTGGATGGCATTGATGCGGATGGTGAAATCCGTGAGGATGCCCGGGCACAGGTCAATGAACTGCTGCGTCGTTCCTTCCGTCCGGAATTCCTCAACCGTCTGGATGAAATCGTATTCTATAAGCCATTGACCAAGGAAAATATCACCGGTATTATTGACCTGCTGATTGCTGCACTGAGCAAGCGTCTGGCAGATAAGCAGCTGTCTGTTGAGCTGACGGATGCAGCGAAGCAGTATGTCATTGACCATGGATATGATCCGGTATATGGCGCAAGACCGCTGAAACGGTTCCTGCAGCGCAATGTAGAAACGCTGTTGGGACGCACCATTATTGCAGGAGAAATTGCTGCCGGTACCAAGCTGCTGGTAGATCTGCAGTATGGTGAATTGACTGTTACTCCAGTTTCACTTTCTTAATGATACCTTGAAACCGTTACTTTTTACAGGTAACGGTTTCATTTTTTTGCAGAATTTTGGTATATTTATTTGGCTTTTGTATTGACAAAACGGATGACTTGTTTTATTGTAATATCAATCTGAATTTTATAGCACAATATCAGTATTTAGGGGGAATATTGTCGCTAAACCAATGAAATATGGGGGATAAAATCATGCCGCAGGGGAAATTGGGACCATATAATTACATCAATATCAAGCTGGAGGAGATCGAGCAGGATATTCGGGAAAGCGGGAATGCTATTCTAGCATCTATGCTTTGTCAGCTTCGGGAGGGTGAAACCGATGCCATAGAATATATCGGTCTTGCTTATCTGTATGGCAATGATGGGCTGTCTGCGGATTTTGACAAGGCATTTTCCATTTTGCAGCTTGCAGCACAGGGGGGCAGCATTATTTCCCAGCATTATCTGGCGGATTGTTATGCTTATGGTATTGGCATGCCGGAGGATTTGGAAGCTGCACGGAATTATTATCAGCTTTCCGCACAGAGTACCATTCCCAGAATACGGGATGCCGCTTTGCATCAGCTGGAGTGGCTGAAACAACGAAATTAAACGGGGAGACGCACTGCGTCTCTTTTTTTATTCCA
>CAMBYS010000049.1 GCA_945872165.1 uncultured Clostridia bacterium
GCTCCATTTGAAGCCTGATTTCGTATGAAATCAGGCTTTTTTGATACTTTTAGAGACTCTTTATCTGAGAGGTTTCGTTTGTGGGAACATTTGGGAACAAATTGATGCCAGCGGCGCTGTGCTTGCTGTCATCCTCTGTACTGCGCTGACGCTTGTACAGTTCACTTCGTGAAACAATTTGCATACCTCGCTGTGGCGAGGCAACAACCAATAATTGTTCCTGATTTAATTACCCTTCAGCATTTGAGATAATTGAAGCAGTGTTCCCGCAAGTTCCGGCGAGGTTTTCAGCAGTTGGATCAGTTTCTGTGTGGATTCGTCCACGTCAGATTCTGGTTCGGTTGCTTTTTGGTTGAATTAGAGGATTACGATGTTGCAATATGGTGATAGTTACATACACCAGGCATCAATATACGGGATAATGTAGATGCAAATGGATCTTATGATAGGTAGTCTTGATATGTGGTCTGAAGCACCATACCATATCTGGATTCTCTATGGAGGGAGAATCCAGCAGCATATTGCGATGAGGACACTTCTGGTTATTATCAGGGTGAGTATTTCAAGGCAAAGGGAAAGAAAGAAGTCAAGTATATCATGATTCAGGGCACACTTGGCAATGTTTCCACTACCAAGCGTTCCGCAGGTGTTATTCGCACGCTGGAAGACAATGGAATCAAGGCAACAGAAGCCCAGGCTCCGCTGGTAGCTGACTGGGATCGTCCGACTGCACAGGAAATGGTTCAGCCATTGGTAGCTGCTATTGAATATGACTGCATTATTTCTAACAATGACGCAATGGCTCTGGGCGCTATTGAAGCATGCAAGGATGCAGGTGTAGAAAATGCATTATTTACAGCAGTATCGCCTGGACCATGCAAAGCAGCTGATGCTGACAACCAATCTCAGCATTTTAGATATTGCACTGGCGTCTGGATTTGGAAGCGTCGGGCATTTCGATCATCTGTTTAAACGTGAGTTTGGTATGACACCAAAGCAGTTTATTAAACAACGATATCAATAACCTGTGACTTTATCCGTGACCAAAGTTATTTGCCACAGGGGTGTCTAACTTGTTATTGCAATTTGCGAAAATAAAAGCATAGAGAAATGACCCCCGGAAAGATGATCCGGGAGCCATTTGTTGAGAGAGATAAAAATAGAGAGTAATGATGACAAAATGAAGAGAAAACTACCATAAGAAAAATATCCTCGTACAGAACCGTTCCCGTAGTAAAATTGGAGATGTCAGGTGTGTTTCTTTGGATGCATGAGGTGGGAACGGTTCTGTATGTTTGGAATCAAAGAGAGAAAGGATTTGGAACCGGCTGAATTTACAGCAGATTCTTCATAACCTCATATGCGCCAATGGTTTCCATGTCATCCAGAATCTGAACAACAGCTGCTTCAAAGCCCGGAACCTCGGTCAGATCCTGGCCCCAGAATGCGGTATTGCTCATGACGGCATGCGCCAGTTCTGCATTGCTGTCATTCTTGTGTGCATCATAGAACTGCAGGATATCCCGGTCATCATGGATGGTGTATTCATTGCCGCTGCGCTTGCCGATCAGGCCGGCATCCTCCAGACGGACGCCATGATAAAACGCAATATAGAACGCAAAGGATGCAGTCAGGCACTTGGGAAGGGCCTGATTTTTTTCTACATAACCCAGGAAGGAGGGCAGGACGCGGGCCTTCCATTTCGCAGTGGAGTTGAGGGAGATGGACAGCAGGGCATGGTCAATGAACGGATTTTTGAAGCGTTCGGTGACAGAATGTGCAAAATCCATCAGCTCATCCCTGGGCAGGGTCAGGGTCGGAATGATTTCCTCATAAATGGTTTTGTTCATGTAGCCGCAGATCACATCATCATGCATGCAGTCACGGACAATATCCTGACCGGCAAGATATGCGCCAAGCACCATGGAGGTATGTGCGCCATTGAGAATACGTACCTTGAGCTGCTTGTAGGGCTTATGGTCATCGGTAATCAGTACCGGCAGACCGGCTTCAGCAAAGGGCAGTTCCTTCTTGAGCTCCTGAGGACCTTCAATGACCCAGAAACCAAAGATTTCACCGGTATCCAGTACCTGATCAATGTAGCCGTTTGCTTCATTGATGCTGTCAGCTTCCCCACGGGGATAACCGGTAACGATACGGTCAACCAGCGTGGAGCAGAAAATATTTTCCTTCTGAATCCATTCGATGAAGGCATCCTCCAGATTCCACTGGCGGGCATAGTTCAGAACACACTTTTCCAGTTCCTTGCCGTTGTTGTCGATCAGCTCACAGGAGAGGACAATAAAGCCCTTTCCGGACTCTGTACCGAATTTCTGGAAACGGCGGTACAGGAACTGGGTCAGCTTGGCAGGATAAGAAGACGGCGGGGTTTCGGTAAACTGGCAGGTTGGATCGTAGGCAATGCCGGCTTCTGTGGTATTGCAGGCGATGAAACGCAGCTCCGGATTATCGGCACAGGCCATCAGAGCATCATAATCCGTGTAGGAGTTCAGACAGCGGCTGACACAGGAGATGATACGCTTGTCATTGACCTTCTGGCCATTTTCAAAGCCCCGCAGATACAGGGTATACAGACCTTCCTGGTCATTGATGACCTTGGCCAGATCAAAGCCGCCCGGAATGGGGGCAATGGGCTGCACCAGTACAACCTTGGAGTTGAAACCGGCACGCTCATTCATCATATCAATAAAATAATCCACAAAGGCGCGGAGAAAATTACCTTCACCAAACTGGAGGACACGCTCCGGTGCATCCTCTAACAGATATCCGTCATAGCCGGATTCTTTTAAGGTCTGATAAGACAAATGCTTCAACATGATTCCCTCACTTTCTCTGTCATTACAGGGTAACACCCTGTTTAAAAATTGCCATATCATGGAAGTTGGCTTCTTCGGATTTTACCAGCTTGCCGGAAGCCGTTTCCGCTGGCCTGCTGGCAATCAGTAGCAGTAAGATTGTCATTTTCCTGATGATTAACATTATCCTGCTGGTTGTCGATACCTTTATGGATATGACCCCGGCATGCCTGATCTTTACCCCGATTTTCCTGCCGGTATGCACCTCACTGGGCATGGATCCGGTACATTTCGGCATCATGCTGATCTTCAACCTGTGCATCGGCACCATCACGCCGCCGGTTGGTACCACATTGTTTGTGGGCGTTAAGGTAGGCGGCGTCAAGCTGGAGGATGTTATCAAACAGATGCTGGTTTATTTCGTGGCAATCTTTATTGTCCTGATGCTGGTTACCTATATCCCACAGCTGTCGCTGTGGCTGCCGAGCCTGATGGGCTATGTCTGAGAGTAGGAGTGGAATCATATGAAACCGTTTATGGATAAAGACTTTTTGCTGAGCACCGAAACCGCACAGGAGCTGTTTCATACCTATGCGGAGCATACCCCGGTTCTGGACTATCACTGCCATATCAATCCTCAGGAGATTGCGGAAAACCGGCAGTTTGACAACATCACCCAGGTATGGTTGGGGGGAGACCATTACAAGTGGCGCCAGATGCGTTCCAATGGCATTGATGAGTATTACATCACCGGCGGGGCATCTGACCGGGAAAAGTTCCAGAAATGGGCAGAAACCCTGGATAAGGCCATTGGCAATCCGCTGTTCCACTGGAGCCATCTGGAGCTGCAGCGTTACTTCGGCTATTACGGCGTACTTGGTGCGGATACCGCAGAGGAGGTCTGGAACCTGTGCAATGAAAAGCTGCGTGATCCGTCCATGCGTGTGCGCAGCCTGATTGAGCAGTCCGGTGTTACGCTGATCTGCACCACCGATGACCCGGCAGATGATCTGCGGTGGCACAAGGTGATTGCGGCAGATGACAGCTTTTCGGTACAGGTACTGCCGGCATGGCGTCCGGATAAGGCGATGAATCTGGAAAAGCCGGATTATGCGGATTATCTGAAGAAGCTGGGGGAAGCAGCGGAAATGGAAATCCACTGCTATGCAGACCTGAAGGAAGCGCTGAAAAAGCGGATGGCATTCTTTGATGCGATGGGCTGCCGTGCGTCTGACCATGCACTGGAGTATGTGGCTTATGTTCCCGCAACGGAAGCAGAACTGGAGGCCATTTTTGCCAAGCGTCTGGCAGGTGAACCGATTACCCGTGAGGAAGAGCTGCAGTTCAAGACTGCTTTCATGATCTTTGTTGGCGGGGAATATGCCCGTCTGGGCTGGGCTATGCAGCTGCACTATGGCTGCAAGCGTGACAACAATACGGGCATGTATCGCCAGCTGGGACCGGATACCGGTTATGACTGCATCAATAATTATGCGCCGTCCAGCCAGATGGCAGATTTCCTCAATGCACTCAATGAGACCGGCAAGCTGCCAAAGACCATCATTTACAGCCTGAATCCCAATGACGATGAAGCCATTGGCACCATTCTGGGCTGCTTCCAAAATTCCGATGCTGTGGGCAAGATCCAGCAGGGCTCTGCATGGTGGTTCAATGACAACAAGACCGGTATGATCAAGCAGATGACCTCTCTGGCAAATCTGGGACTGCTGGGCAATTTCATCGGCATGCTGACCGATTCCCGCAGCTTCCTGTCCTATCCGCGGCATGAATATTTCCGCCGCATTCTCTGTGAGCTTCTGGGAAGCTAGGTAGAAAACGGCGAGTATCCCAAGGATATGGACAAGCTGGGCAAGATTGTCAAGGGCATCAGCTACAACAATGCCGTCAACTATTTTAACTTCAAGCTGGAAACCAAGTAACAAAAAATAGAATGAGTGGGCCTGCCCGGAGCAAGGAGTGGGCAGCCATGCTGTATGACGGAGAACATTACTGCTTCTCCAAAGAATATCATCTGCATATTACCGACCGTGTAGGCGGCGGTGATTCCTTCGGCGGCGGCCTGATTTATGCCCTGCTGAGCGGCAAATCCACCCAGGATGCGGTGGAATTTGCAGTTGCCGCTTCCGCACTCAAGCATTCCATCGAAGGCGATTACAACCGCGTTTCGGTAGATGAGGTAGAAAAGCTGGCCGGTGGTGACGGCTCCGGTCGTGTACAGAGATAAGCAGCCTGTACCATACGGTATAATTCATAAGCCCATAGTGGGACCCTGATCCTTTCTCTCATGCGGATACGGGGGAAAGCTGGAACATCCTCCGTGTCCGCACCAATCAACAACTTTAATTCCGCTGTATGGATAGGGTTTGTATCCATACGCAGGAGATCGCTTAAAACATCCATAGTAAACCCTATTCCTATTTACTCCTTATGCTTCTGCATTCTGTCTGCCTGCGGGTGGATGGGATGCAGAAGTCTTATTTTTATCCGCATATGTACAGACAGCGGAAAAACAGGTAAAATAGAGACAGATAAACGAACAGGAGATGGAAAGCAATGAACTCGATATATGATTGTTATACCTTATCCAATGGCGTGCGCATTCCATGCGTGGGCTATGGAACCTATAAGGCGGCGGATGGCAATGGCTCCGCAGTCATCCGCATGGCACTGGAAGCGGGCTACCGGTATTTTGATACCGCATCCTTTTATCAGACGGAAACCTATGTGGCGCAGGCACTGCGGGACAGCGGCATTTCACGCAGCGAGGTATTCCTGGCCTCCAAGATGTGGAAGGATGAAATGGGATATGCGCAGACAAAGGCAGCTTTTCAGCGCACACTGAAACGGCTGGAAACCGATTACCTTGATCTGTATCTCATCCACTGGCCCCGCCCTGACGCAGGCTATGGAGACTGGAAACAGCTGGATATGGATACCTGGCGAGCCATGGAAGAACTGTATGAGGCGGGAAAAATCCGTGCCATTGGCTTGAGCAATTTCCTGCCCCAGCATATAGAGAATCTTTTGCAGAATGGAAAGATAGCACCGATGGTCAATCAGATTGAATTCCATCCGGGCCATACCCAGGAAGCAACGGTACGCTATTGTCAGGCACATGGCATACAGGTGCAGGCATGGAGTCCTATGGGTCGCACCCGCGTGCTCAAGGATCCGCTGGTACAGGAACTGGCACAGAACCATGGTGTTTCCGCAGCACAGATTTGCCTGCGTTATGCCGTACAGAGACAGATCATCCCGCTGCCCAAGGCTTCGTCCATGGAACGGATGAAACAGAATCAGGATCTGTTTTCCTTTGAGCTGACACAGGAAGAAATGTTCCGGCTGGATACCATGCCGCCCACCGGCTGGTCCGGACAGCATCCGGATTTATAACAGAAAAACAGAAGGCCACTACAGTATATTAGATGGCGCGCGGTATTTTGTTGTCGATGTAAAACGGAGACACAGGAAAACAGGGGAATTTTTGATTTCCGACAGTAGACTTTATCCTATTCAGGTGATATACTATACACAATCATTCAATAAATTTTAAACGGAAAAAAGCCATAGAATGGCAGTATTTCATGCTTAAATAACACAATTGTTAAGTCTATTGATTTGGAGCTGAGGATTCAATTTGATACAAAAAAACGTTCTTGAATATTTGGAACATTCTGCAGCGGAATTTCCGGAAAAAATTGCGTTTGCAGATGAAAAGCAGGCAGTCACCTTTGCCGGTATGCGTGCCTCTGCCCAGGCACTGGGTACTGCAGTGATGGCAAAGACCCAGCGGTATAACGCACCGATTGTGGTTTTGACCGAACGGACTGCAGCAACCCTGACAGCATTTATGGGTGTACTGTATTCCGGCAATTATTATGTTCCGCTGGACAGCAAAATGCCAATTCCGCGTATGAAAAGCATTCTGGATACAGTCATGCCTGCTGCGATCCTTTATCCGGCAGACGCGGAAAAAACGGTACAGCAGCTGGAGGCGGATTGTCCGGTGCTGTGCGAGGAAGAGGCATTTACCTATCCGGTTGATGCGGATGCACTGGACAGACGCCGCAGCAGGATTCTGGATATTGATCCGGTATATATCATTTTTACGTCAGGTTCAACCGGCAAGCCAAAGGGTATTGTCATCAGCCATCGGAGTGTCATTGATTTTACGGAATGGATGGCAGAAGCGGGCAAATTTTCATCACAGGACGTTCTGGGAAATCAGGCGCCTTTTTATTTTGATTTGTCCGTTAAGGATATTTACCTGACACTGAAATGCGGCGCCACCACCCATATTATTCCGAAAAATCTGTTTATGTTCCCGCTGCTGCTGGTACGCTTTCTGGAAGAAAAGAAGGTCACGGCATTGGTCTGGGCAACTTCCGCCTTTCATCTGGTTGCCAATTCCGGCGCATTGAAAAAGGAAGTGCCGACGCATCTGCGTACGGTCATACTGGGCGGAGAAGCATTACAGGCAAAACAGCTGAATCAATGGCGTGCTGCACTGCCGGAAGTACGGTATATCAATCTGTATGGACCCACGGAGGTTACCGTGGACTGTACATGGTATCCCATTGAACGGGAATTTTCCGATTCGGAAATCATTCCGATCGGCAGAGCCTGTGCCAATAAGGAAGTTTTTCTGCTGGATGAAAACCTGCAGCCGGTTCCGGTGGGACAGCCGGGTGAAATCTGTGTAAGAGGCATTGGTCTGGCAAAGGGATACTTCCATGAACCGGAAAAAACACAGAATGTCTTTATTCCCGACCCGAGAAATCCATATTATCCGGATATGATTTACCGTACAGGTGATATTGCTGTGATGGATGAGGAGGGTGTCCTGACCTTCCTGTCCCGTCAGGATGGACAGATTAAGCATATGGGTTATCGCATTGAGCTGGGAGAGATTGAAACGGCACTCAACAGCATAGAAGGCGTTGCGGAGACCATTTGCTGCTTTGACCGGAAGCATGATAAAATTGTATGCATTTATTCCGGTGATTCCGAGGAGCGTACACTGGCAAAGGCAGTACGCACGCTTCTGCCCCGGTATATGCTGCCCAATGTCTACCATCATCTGGAGGCCATGCCCCATAATGCCAATGGAAAAATTGACCGTGTGAAGCTGAAGGAGCAGTATGTTGGTGAAACAGATTGAAACCTATGAGGAGCTGTCTGCTCTGGCTTCCGCACAGCTGCGCAGAGGGGTAAAAACCAATACCATTGTGACAAAAGAAGCCTATGGCGCTGCGGTTGACCAGCATCGGCTGAGGGTATATTCCGAACCGGATTCCCTGCTGCTGCTGCAGAAACGGGATGGACATACCCGGATGAATTTTTTCCTCAATACATTGGCGGATCTGCAGGAACTGCTGCCGGCGGATACGGTGACGGAAATCGCATATCGTCCGCGGGACATTGGCCTGCAGGAAGCAGTGGATTACTGGCAGAGACAGAGCTTTGTCCTGCTGTTTGAACGGATGCGTTTTTCCCGTCCGGCGGGAATGGCAGCCATAGACAGTCCGATTCCGGTGCGGAAACCGGCGGAAGCGGAGCTGGAGACCGTACTGCAGTTCTTACAGCAGAATTTTTCCGTGCTGACAGGCTGTATCCCCATGGAAGAGGAACTGGCGGAGGATATCCGCAATGGCAGGATTCTGCTCACGGAGGATGCCGATGGCATCACCGGACTGATGCATTTTTCCTTTGATGGAAAGATAGGGGAAATACGGCATCTTGCCATACGGGAGGATATGCGCGGCAAAGGCGGCACCATTCCGCTGCTGGCAGGATATCTCAGAGAGATCGGGGAAAAGAAAAGCGTTGTATGGGTACGTGCTGACTATACAGCCGCACAAAAGGCGTATGAACGATTTGGATTTACAGCAGACGGACGACGTTCTGCGGTATTATATTTTCATTAAGAAAGAAGGCTAATACAAATGAAGGAACAGTTGATGCAGATTTTAACTGAGTGCTGCCCGGATATTGATTTTGAAACCGAGGTTGCTCTGATTGATGATGGCATTCTGGAGTCTCTGGATATTGTTATGATTGTATCTGAGATCAAGGATGTTCTTGATGTAGAAATTACCGTGGATGATCTGGTACCGGAGAATTTCAATTCTGTTGACCAGATTCTGGCATTGGTTGAGGCGCGCAAAAGCTAATCTATGGCATTTACATCACTTTCATTCCTTATCCTGGTAGCAATCACGGTTGTTGTCTACTATGTTTTCCCCAAAAAGCTGCAATGGGCTGTCCTGCTGGCAGCAAGCCTTGCTTTTTATTGCATTGGCGGAGGGAAAACGGTCTTATATGTATTTTATACCGCAACGACTGTTTATGCAGCCGGATTGCTGCTGGGATATTTTAACGGAAAAAAGGATCAGGTGCCCAAAGAGCAGCGAAAAGCGGTGATGGAACAGTATAAAAAATATCGCCAGCTGGTAGTTCTGTTCACCTGTCTGGCGAATTTTGTGCTGCTGTATATTTTAAAGTATTGGAATTTTACCGCGGAGCTGTTCCAGCCTCTGGTTGACCGTTTCTTTCATGGTGCACAGATTCCACTGTCCAGTCTGCTTCTGCCGCTGGGCGTTTCATTTTTCATGTTCCAGTCAGTGGGTTATGTCATTGATGTATACCGCGGAAAATATCCGCCGGAACGCAATTACCTCAAGCTGCTGCTGTATGTCTGCTTTTTTCCGCAGATGGTACAGGGACCAATCAGCAGGTTCCATGAACTGGCACCTCAGCTGTATGCCCAGCGCAAGCTGGATTATACCAATCTGAAATATGGCATTCAGCTTGCCATGTGGGGTTATTTTAAAAAGATTGTCATTGCAGACCGGGCAGCCGTTGTGGTCAATACGGTGATGGACAATCCCTGGTCCTACAGCGGCAGTATGATCGCCTTTGGCGTACTGTTTTACTGTATCCAGCTGTATGGCGATTTTTCCGGCGGCATTGACATCACCCGGGGTGTTGCCCGGCTGTTCGGCATTGATCTGGCGGAAAATTTCCAGCGTCCATTGTTTTCGGTTTCCCTTGCGGATTTCTGGCGCCGCTGGCATATTACGCTGGGTGCATGGATGCGGGATTATCTGTTTTATCCCCTGGCATTGTCCAAACCCTTTGGCAAACTGGGTAAGATAACCCGTAAGAAAATCGGCGGCAAGCTGGGAAAAATTATCCCCACATCCCTTGCGACCTTTATCATTTATTTTGTCATTGGCATCTGGCATGGTGCAAACTGCCGGTATATTGCCTTTGGTTTCTGGAATGGTTCCATTATTACCATGTCCCTTCTGTTGGAGGGAAAATATTCCGCAATAAAAAAGAAGCTTCACATTAATGACAAGGCGGCATGGTTCCGTGCATTTCAGATCATGCGAACCTGTTTTATTGTCTTTTTAGGACGGTATATTACCCGTGCACCCCGGTTCCTGACAGCGATCTGGATGATAAAGGAAACCTTTTTGCATCCGGTGCTTCCGAATCTGTGGGATGGAACCATTTTGACGCTGGGATTGGGCATCATGGATTATGTTGTGATCCTGCTCAGCGTAATGGTCATGCTGGCGGCAGAATGGTACCAGGAAAAGCATGGTGTTATCCGTGAAGCATTGGAGAAGCAGGGCTTCCTTGTGCAGTGGCTTGCCATTTTGATTCCGCTGCTGGTATTGCTGTGCTTCGGCATTCTGCGCTCGGATACCATTTCATCTGAATTTATTTATAAACAGTTCTGACACGCAGCAGGGAGATTTTTCATGGATTCAAAAAAATGGATCATAACTTTTTTTGCGACGATTGTGTTCATTGGTGCAGGTATCATAGGCTTCAATTTTTTTGTAGATCCGTATGGTGTGTTTGACAACATCGGCATAGAATGGCCTTCCTATGAAATGACCATGAACCCGCGTGCCGCGAAGATTACTTATTTAAAGGATCATCATGAGGAATATGATTCCTATATCATCGGCTGTTCCTCCACCAGTTCCTTTCCCACGGAGCAGCTGAATGAGTATTTTGACGCATCCTTTTATAATATGATTATGTATGGTGCGGATACGCTGGACACGGAGCAGACAGCAAGATATCTCATTGAAAATTATGAGGTAAAAAATTTAATCATCAACATTTATCTGGATAATGCGGTGGAATATGACTGGACCCGAGACAGTTTGTCCTATCAGATGTCTCCGGAGGTTTCCGGGGAAAATCCATTGGGCTTTTACTCCAAATATCTGTTTCTGGACCCCCGGGTCAGCCTGAAAAAAATAAAGGATTTGCGGCAGGATACCTACTTGCAGCAGGGCTTTGATGTGTTCAATGCGGAAACCGGTGCGTATGACAAAAAGGTACGTGATGCGGAGCACATCGGAAATATGGAGGAATATCTGGCAGCATATCCGGCTTTTGTGAATTATCCTACCGTGGAAAAGTCAATTGACGAAGAGGCAGTTGCCGGTACGCTGAAAAGCATAGCGGCAATTCGGGATCTCTGTGAGCAAAAGGGCATCCGGTTCATGGTGGTATGTGCGCCGGTATATCAGGAATACCTGTCCTATTTTGACTGGGATGCGGTGGAAGATTTTTATACCCGTCTGGCATCGGTTACACCCTATTGGGATTTTTCTATGAGCTCCGTCAGCTGTGAGCCGCGGTATTTTTATGATGAAACCCATTTCCGCAACTGTGTGGGAAAAATGGCGCTTGCCCGTATCGCAGGGGATGACAGTGTGTATATTCCGGAGGATTTCGGCGTATATGTCACGCCGGACAATGCGGAGGAGCATTTCCGGGAGGCAAAACAGGCGGTTGCACTGGATGCGGAAGAAAATACAGCAGATGTTCCGGTTCTGATGTATCATCATATTGATGAACAGGGAGATGATTCTGCTATCATTACGCCGGAGCTGTTTGAACAGCAGATTGCTGCTTTGAAGGAAGCGGGATATACGGCAGTGATGCCGGATGATTTGCTGGCATATGTCAACGAAGGGGCAGAGCTGCCGGACAAGCCGGTTGTCATTACCTTTGATGACGGATATCTGAGCAATTATGAATATGCCTATCCGATTTTGAAACAATACGGCATGTGTGCCACGATTTTTGTCATCGGTTCCACGGTTGGAAATACCGAACATTATAAGGATACGGAGTATCCGATAACACCCCATTTTTCCTTTGAACAGGCGCAGGAAATGATTGATTCCGGTGTGATTTCCATTCAGAGCCACACATATGACATGCATCAGTGGGCAGACTATGAATCCGGCCGGGCAAGACAGAATATTTTGCGGTGGGAGGATGAATCAGAGGAAGACTACCGGAAGGCATTGACCGAGGATTGTGAAAAGGAACGGCAGGCGATTCTGGACAATACCACGGAATCCTCCGTACATGTTCTGGCATATCCCGGCGGTGCCAATGATATCCTGGCACAGGAAACACTGCAGGAAAATGGGTTTGATGTTACCTTTACCATTACACCTGGCTGCAATACGCTGGTACGCGGCATTCCCCAGTCACTGATTGGCATGAAACGCTACAATATCTGTGAATCCGTATCGGTGGATCAGGTGCTGGAGTGGGTTTCTGCAGCAAGAGGATAAAGACACTTCTGTTGAAAGTCTGGTTTCGTATGAAATCAGGCTTTTTTTTTCACAAAGAACAAAGGCAGAATGCCTAGCGGAGACCAGAGGAAAAGACAAAATGATGGTATCAGCACGGGAAAATTCCTGCTATAATAAAAATAAAATACAGAGAGAATGGGAACATGATGTGAGAGGAGAATTGGTATGGCAGAACATAAAAGCCTGAATGTACAATGCTTTGTGAAAAAGGACTTCCAGCCGATTTTTGTCGGGGAAAATTCGCCGAAACTGCTGTATGTCAGCGATATCCGACCGGATACCAGTGCACACCCACGGGTGATGCATGCCCATGAGGATTTTGTTGAGCTGATCCTCATCTGCAGCGGTTCCAGTACATACCTGATCCATGACAAGAAATATGAAGTGAAGGCGGGAGATCTGCTGATTTACAATTCCGGTGTTGTCCATGATGAAATCTCCAGCTCGGAAAATGAAGTAGGCAGCTATTGTGTTGCCGTAGGCGGGCTGCATATGCCGGGACTGCGGGAAAATGCTCTGATTCCGGATGATGCCGGATATGTGTTCCCCACGGGCAATGATTTTGAAACCATGCGCAGTTTGTGTGAAATGATGTTCCGCAGCCTGTCCTCCGGGGTGCCCCGGGCAGAGGCCTTCTGCCATACGCTGATGCATGCCCTGCTGGTCAAGGCGGTTTCCATTGT
>CAMBYS010000050.1 GCA_945872165.1 uncultured Clostridia bacterium
GTCCGGTCATCCACCGTTTCCGGCTCATCCGAAACCGGGAAATTCACGGTCTGATACGAACCGGTAATGCCGATATGCTCTGCAACACGGCTGGAAATCTTATCAATGTCGTCCAGTTCTTCCTTGGGTTCCTCCGCCACAACCGGCAGATTGGGATTGGTATGCTGCAATGCCAGCTCCGCTTTCTCTTCCATACGCCGCAGCAGATACAGCTGCACCAGACAGCCGGCAATGGTGAGCACACAGCCCAACAGGATGCCTGCACCCAGTGAGGAAACACCCAGCAGACCGGTCAGCGCCAATCCTGCCGGAATACCGGAAAATCCGGTTGCCAGCAGGCAGGCAGGCTTGAGGAACAGAACGCCGGTAATGCCAAACAGCAGTCCGCAGCCCAGCAGCGCACACCAGAAGCCCACAGAAGAAAATTCCTGTATAAAGGTTGCCGGTATATACGCTACCAGCACACCCACACATCCGCAAACCAGAAAAATACCCAGTTCCCGGAACCGGAATGCCAGTATACCCAGCACAACGCCGCCAATGACCATGGCAAAAATGCTCTGCATCAGGCTGTTGACCTGAGATTGCCCAAAGGGAATCATGCTGGTGGCACAGATGCCCAGTGCCACACCGGCGATGACACCATACAATGCACTGGACCAGCGCATCAGCCTGCAGCCTCCAAAGCATAACAGCAGGGCCAGCACCAGTACCAATACTTTCGCAGGTGTGCCGGCATATAATGCCGCAAAGGTCTGTATGGCTATGTCAATCGCATGACTGATGGTAAAATTCATTTCGTAATCAACCTTCTTTTATCCTTATCTTGCACGCACCCAACGGCACACACCTTCCGCAATACCAGCGGCAATCTGCTGCCGGTATTCCGTCTGTGCCAGTCTGGCATCCTCCTCTGCATTGCTTAAAAAGCCCATTTCCAGCAGGATGCAGGGAACCTCCGACCAGTTAAAGCCGGTCAGGTCACTGCGCTGTGCCAGACCACGGTTACGGGCACCGGTAGCTTCTGTCACAGCCTGTAAAATCATTTCCGCTGCCTGTGCACTGGGCGCCTCAATGGAAGGAGTTCCCAGCAGGCTTCCGGCAGGCACCTGCATGGACATGCCATATACAGAGGAATCCTCCGATCCATCCGCATGAATACGGATGCACAGGTCCGCTCCTGCCGCATTGGCAATCTGTGCCCGTTCAATGTTGCTGACGGTTGCCTCATTGGTCTGACGGGTCATCACAACCTGTGCGCCCAATGCCTCCAATTCCCCCCGTGTCATCTCCGCTACGGCAAGATTCAGAGCTTCCTCGGTCTGGCTGTTTCCCACGGCACCGCTGACATAAGCTGCCTTGGTCTCTGATGACAACGGAGAAACCGCTTCCTGCCGGCTGGCACTGGTGATGCCATGTCCCGGGTCCAGACAGATCACCAGTCCGGACAGCGGAAGCTGCGCCACATCCTCACTGACAGCATCCTCTCCCAGAGGCGGATCCACCAGCTCATCATCCACAGCAGCATCTCCATCTGTATCGTCCAAAGCAGCGGAACCGGTATCCTGTACAGCCTGCGGATCACCGGAGCCGGCAGAATCAGCCTGCCCTGTTTCAACCTGCTGCGTTCCACAGCCACATAAGATGCAGGCAAGCATCAGGCTGCCCGCAATCCATCGTTTTAACGCCATCCCTTGCTCTCCTCATAGGAAACAATCGTACTGATATTCGCCCGTTCCAGTGAGGACAGCCGTGCATTGATGGTGGATTCGGTACAGCTGCTGTCCCGATGGTACCAGGTTTTTCCCGCAAAATAGGTCTGCCAGCGGGATGTGGTAAATGCATAGCCATGACGGGCATAAATCTCATTGCGGATGGCTGCCACGGTATCCTGATTCAGTCCGCTCAGATCAGAAAAGGAAATATACTGTGTATCTGTGGGCCACAAATAACCCGAGCTGACAGAACGGGTGTAATAATCATTGTCCCGCACTGCCGTGCTGCCATAATAATAATAGTTGTTGGTAACCGTGCTGCTGTCGGAATCCGCCTGATCGGTTTCCTCCTGCTCCCTGGCATCAGACGCCTCCGTATCCCGGTCTGTGGTTACGGACTGTTCTCCGGTATCCGCCTCTGTCTTTGTCCCGGCATCGTTTTGCTGCTCACTGACGGTATTCTGCACCTCTGCCAGCTGTGCGTCCTGATTGCTCTTCATGACAACGGTAAAGCAGATAATGCTCACAACCAGCACCACAGCAACTGCAACAATTGCGCCGATGATCACGGTATTTTTGCTTCCCCTTACAGGTTCCTTTCGCACCGAAATCTCCTGCGTCCGTTTTACCGAACAACCGCAGTTCGGGCAAAACTCCGCATGATCCGGCATAAATGTACCACATTGATTGCAATACATAGGTCTCTCCCTCCTACCGACTGTTTTCTTTGTAAACACATTCATTATATCATGGCAGGCTTCTGCTGTCACGTTTTTCCGCTTATCTCACACTATTTTTATGTCACAGACGGCAAAAAGCCGGCCGGTATGTTGCCATACCAGCCGGCCCTGCAGCTCGTTTGTTTATTTTCCGACCTGGATTCGCGTGAGCGCACGCTTGAGTCTGGCCTGTGCCAGCTCCAGATCCCGGGTCTCCAGATGCTTATGCAGCAGTTCCTCTGCCCGCCTTCTCGCACGTTCCGCACGGGAGACATCAATGTCCTCCGCCCATTCAAACGTGGTGGCGATCAGTGTCACTTCATTGTCCATGACGGACAGCATGCCGCCCATGCAGGCTGCACGGCGTGTCTCGCCATTGCTGCCGGTGACACGGCATTCACCCATGCCCAGTGCGGTCAGATACGGGATGTGCTTTGCCAGAATGCAGACATCGCCGTCAATCGTGCGCACCAGGACACGTTCCGCCTCACCGTCGAAGAATTTGCCATCAGCCGTGACGATCTTCAGATGGAATACACTCATGCGTTATTCCCCCTTCTTGGCTTTTTCAACGGCCTCCTCGATGGTACCGACAAACAGGAATGCAGACTCCGGCAGGTCATCATGCTTGCCTTCGATAATTTCCTTAAAGCCGCGGATGGTTTCCTTCAGCGGGACATACTTGCCCTTGAAGCCGGTAAACTGCTCTGCAACAGAGAACGGCTGGGACAGGAATCGCTGAATCTTACGGGCACGTGCTACGGTCAGCTTGTCATCTTCCGACAGTTCGTCCATACCCATGATGGCGATGATATCCTGCAGTTCCTTATAGCGCTGCAGAATCTGCTGTACCTGGCGGGCAACATCATAATGCTCCTGTCCGACAATTTCCGGTGCAAGGATACGGCTGGTGGAATCCAGCGGATCTACTGCCGGGAAAATACCCTGGGAAGCAATGCCGCGATCCAGTACGGTGGTAGCATCCAGATGGGTAAATGTAGTCGCCGGTGCCGGGTCAGTCAGGTCATCCGCCGGCACATAAACTGCCTGTACGGAGGTGATGGAACCCCGCTTGGTGGAGGTGATTCGCTCCTGCAGTGCACCCATTTCCGTTGCCAGTGTGGGCTGGTAGCCTACTGCGGAGGGCATACGTCCCAGCAGTGCGGATACCTCAGAGCCTGCCTGGGTGAAACGGAAAATGTTGTCGATAAACAGCAGTACGTCCTGGCCTTCACGGTCACGGAAGTATTCTGCCATGGTCAGACCGGACAGGGCAACACGCATACGTGCTCCTGGCGGCTCGTTCATCTGGCCGTAAACCAGCGCAGTCTTGTTCAGTACGCCGGATTCTGCCATTTCGCCGTAAAGGTCGTTGCCCTCACGGGTACGCTCGCCTACACCGGAGAATACGGAAATACCGCCGTGCTCCTTTGCGACGTTGTTGATCAGCTCCTGAATCAGGACGGTCTTGCCTACACCTGCACCGCCGAACAGACCGATCTTACCGCCCTTTGCGTAGGGGCAGATCAGGTCGATGACCTTGATGCCGGTTTCCAGAATGTTAACCGCACCCTCCTGCTCCTCATAAGACGGAGCCGGACGATGGATTTCCCACTTCTCTTCGGTTTCAATCGGCTTGCCTTCATCAATCGGCTGGCCGAGAAGGTTGAACATACGTCCCAGCGTTTCCTCACCGACCGGAACACGGATGGATCCGCCGGTATCCTTTGCCTTTGCGCCGCGAACCAGACCGTCCGTGGAGCTCATGGCAATGCAGCGTGCGGTGTTGTCACCGATATGCTGCGCAACCTCGGCGATAATGGTTTCGCCCTTGTTGTCAACTTCAAGTGCATTGAGGAGGTTGGGAAGCTGTCCATCTGCAAATTTTACATCAAGTACCGGGCCGATAACCTGCGACACGGTACCAACGTTTTGCTCGTTCATGCACATTTCTCCTTCTTGTGATCACACATATAGCCGGGGATTAATGCTCCGCACCGGCTACAATTTCGGTAATTTCCTGGGTAATCGCACCCTGGCGGGCACGGTTATACTTCAGGCTCAGATCTTCAATCATGTCATCCGCATTCTTGCTTGCCGAGTCCATGGCGGTACGGCGTGCAGCCTGCTCGGATGCATAGGACTGGCACAGTGCGCCATAGAAAATACCGGAAACATACTCCGGAACCACTGCATCAAATACAGCCTCCGGGCTGGGTTCATACAGGACCATGTCTGTCAGATCGTCCTTTGCTGCTTCCTTGGTATACGTTACCGGCAGAACCTGCAGGGCTGCCGGACGCTGGGTCAGCATGGAGACAAAGTTGGTATACACCACATACAGCTCGTCAAATGCTCCCTTGCGGAACTGCTCAGACAGGAAATATGCCGCCTCCATGCAATTGCCGATGGTGACATTTTCCACGATTTTGTACTGATCTGTCAGGACTTCCAGTCCCTTGCGCTGGCAGTATTCTGCCGCCTTCTTGCCCACCGGCACCGCGCAGATCGGGTGTCCATGGGCTTTGGAATGGCTTTCCACCAGCTTCATGATATTGCTGTTATAACCACCTGCGAGGCCTCTGTCGCCGGCGATGATAACATAGCAGACCTTCTTGATTTCCTCCCGGGGTTCTACAAACGGGGAGGTAAAATCACGCTTGCCATAGGCAATTTTGCTCATGGTATCGTACAGGCTGTTGAAATAGGGCTCTGTCCGTTCAATGCGTTCTCTGGCACGGCGTACCTTGGAGGACGCTACCAGTTCCATTGCCTTGGTGATCTGCCGGGTGCTCTGCACACTTTTGATGCGGAGCTTGATTTCCTTCATAGAGGCTCCCATGTCTCAGCCTCCTTATCTGGTCTTCAGAAAAGCGGCCTTGACCGTATTGATTGCCTCTTTCAGCTTTTCGGTGGTTTCCGCACCCATGGTACCCTTTTCGCGGACCTCTGCCATCACATCCAGGTTTGCACGCAGATGCTCGTACAGCTCTGCCTCAAAGTCCCGGATGTCCTCAACCTTGACGTCATCCAGCATATTGTTGGTAACGGCATAGATGATAGCAACCTGGTTTTCTACCTCAATCGGTGCGGTACGGTTCTGCTTGAGCACCTCTACGATGCGGGCACCCTGTGCCAGACGGCGCTTGGTATCCTCGTCCAGATCGGAGCCGAACTGTGCGAAGGACTGCAGCTCTCGATACTGGGAATATGCCAGCTTCAAGGTACCGGAAACCTTCTTCATTGCCTTGATCTGGGCGTTGCCGCCAACTCGGCTGACCGAGATACCCGGGTTTACTGCCGGCATGATACCGGAATGGAACAGCTCGGTTTCCAGGAAGATCTGACCGTCGGTAATGGAAATAACATTGGTCGGAATATAAGCGGAAACGTCGCCTGCCTGGGTCTCGATAATCGGCAGTGCGGTCAGGGAACCGCCGCCATGCTCCTCATTCAGACGTGCTGCGCGTTCCAGCAGTCTGGAGTGCAGATAGAATACGTCGCCGGGATACGCCTCGCGTCCTGGCGGTCTGCGGATCAGCAGAGAAAGTGCACGGTAAGCGACCGCATGCTTGGACAGGTCATCATATACGACCAGGACATCCTTGCCCTTGTTCATAAAATACTCGCCCATTGCGCAGCCGGAGTACGGTGCGATATACTGCAGCGGAGACAGCTCCGAAGCAGTTGCGGTGACAACAATGGTGTAATCCATTGCGCCAGCCTTTGCCAGATCCTCTACCAGAGTTGCAACGGTGGAGTTCTTCTGGCCGATTGCCACATAAATACAGATAACATCCTTACCCTTCTGGTTAATGATGGTATCGGTAGCCAGCGTGGTCTTACCGGTCTGACGGTCGCCGATGATCAGCTCTCGCTGACCTCTGCCGATCGGGATCATGGAGTCAATTGCCTTGATACCGGTCTGCAGCGGTACGTTTACCGGCTGACGTTCGATGATACCCGGTGCCGGGGATTCAATCGGACGGGTTTCGGTTGCATCAATCGGGCCCTTGCCGTCTACCGGCTGACCCAGTGCGTTTACAACGCGGCCAAGAAGTGCTTCGCCTACCGGTACGGATACTACCTTGCCGGTACGCTTTACAATGTCGCCTTCGCGAACACCCTTGTCGGAGCCCAGCATTACAATGGATACCGAGTTCTCTTCAAGGTTCATGGCCATGCCGTATTCGCCGTTGGCAAACTCAACCAGTTCGTTTGCCATTACTTTTTCCAGACCGTTTGCACGGGCGATACCGTCGCCTACCAGAATAATGGTACCGGTTTCGCTCTGCTCGATCTTTGTATCATAATTTTTAATCTGTGCCTTAATGACACTGCTGATTTCTTCAGGACGTAACTGCATAGTCTCACCCACTTTCTAACTTATGCGATGGTGTGCAGCAGACGGCTGCGGATCGCATCCAGTTTATTTTTTACGGTGCCGTCCATCTGGCGTCCTTCCATCTGCAGCCGGATGCCGCCCATGACAGACGGATCAACGGTTTTCTCCAGCTGGATTTTCTTGCCGGTCAGCTTTTCCAGCTTTCCGACCAGTTCGGACTCCTGTGCGGCATCGAGTGCAACGGCGGATACCACCGTCACGGTTTCAATCCCGTTTTCCCAGTTGTACTCATTGCGGAACTGCTTTGCCGCGTCGATAAATTCATGGGACGCGCCATTTTCCACCAGTACCTTCAGGAAATTGAGCAGATAAATATGGACCTTTCCGCCAAAGGTTTCATCCACGATGGCAATACGCTCTTCTTTTGTCAGGTTGGGCGTACCCATCAGGGTCAGAAACTGCGGATTTTCCTCGAAAGCCTGTCGAAGGACGGTGATTTCATCGAGCATCTGCTCTACGCTTTCGCATTCGACTGCCAAATCGTACAGCGTTCTGCCGTATGCTTTTGCAATCTCTGTCATGAAGCTTCACCTACACCCTTGATAAACTCCGAAATCAGCGCCTCATGATCCTTTTCATCAATTTCGCGCTCGACAACCTTGGATGCAATATCCACAGCGATGCCGGAAATTTCGTCCTTGAGTTCGTTCATGGCCTTCTTCTTTTCCTGCTCGATCTGCGCCTCTGCCTTTTCCATCAGGCGTGCAGCATCGGCCTTTGCCTCCAGTACGACTTCGTCGTAATGGGCCTGTGCCTTCTGGTTTGCCGCCTTGGTGATGTCAGCAGCCTCTGCCTTTGCATCGGCAATGCGCTTCTCGTATTCGTCACGCAGCTCTTCCGCTCTGGTCTGAGCTGCATCCGCCTCAGCATAGGTTTTGTCGATCTCTGCCTGGCGGGCGTTCAGAACGTTCTGTACGGGCTTGAAAAGAAAGTGTTTGAGCAGCAGGAATAACAGCAGCAGGTTAATCAGCTGCGTAATAATTTCCCACGGGACAATGGAAACTAGATCTAATGTCATACCCGGATTCGTTCTCCTTTCATAGAATGGTTCTTCCTGTCAAACAGGAAGCACGGCTTTTTAAAGCTTGCCCAGGAAAGGATTAACGAACATCAGGATCAGTGCAACGATCAGGCCGTACAGACCGGTGGTCTCTGCCAGTGCACAGCCCAGAATCAGGGTGCTGGTAACTGCGCCCTTTGCTTCCGGCTGACGTCCGATTGCTTCACAGGCCTTGCCTGCTGCGTAGCCTTCACCAATACCAGGGCCGATGCCGGCGATCATTGCCAGGCCAGCGCCGATTGCAGATCCTGCAAGTACGATTGCTCTTTCCATAATATTTTCCTCCTGAAACTGTCTGAATGTTGAATTTTAAATGAATGGTTTGCTGTCATGCGGCATATCGTTCTCTCCACATTGTGCCGTATGCCGCAAAAGCAAGTGGAAACGATGTGTGTGCTTCTCAGTCGGTGGATGCAGCAGATGAAACAAACTGCATGGTCAGCATACAGAAGATGTATGGCTGAACACAGCCGGAAAAGCAGGTAAAATAAACGTTGAGCACAGCGGGAATACCGACCTGAAGGATCGGGATTGCGCTCAGGGAACCTGGCAGCCAGAACAGCAGCATTTTGCTGACTGCGCCAAGGGCTGCATACAGCAGCAGGCCGATAACATAGCCGGACACAATGTTTGCAAAGTGACGCAGTGCCATGGAAACCGGTGTTGCGATTTCACTGATGATATTCATCGGTGTCATGACAAAAATCGGTTCGGTAAAGCTCTTCAAATAGCCTCCAAAACCCTTTGTCTTGATTTTGTGGTACGTGATGAGGACAAAGACCACAATACTCCACGCCAGAAACGTGTTCAGGTCATTGGTCGGCGAATATGCGCCGGTCAGGCTCATGAAGGAGCTGACAACCGACATACTCAGGATTGCGGCAATAAACGGGACAAACTCGCCCCAGCCTTCACCCATGTTGCCTGCCACAAGCTTCTGCGCCATCTGAACAGCCATCTCTGCCACCGCCTGGCGTTTGGTCGTTGCATGAACCTTCAGCCCGCGGGTCAGCCAGATACATACGGCCACAATAACAATCATCGCAATCCACGCGTTGACTACCGTCTGCGTGACCGGATAATTGATACCGGGAATCATATAGTATATTTTGGCACCAGTGATGGATACATTATCCATGAATCATTCTTCCTCCTTTCGCTGAAAGATAGGCAATTTTATGATTGCAATGGTGATTCTCGGAAAAATAAGCGGAATCACAACCGAAATCCAGTTGAAGTATTCCACCTTGATGCCGATCAGCAGGATCGCGACAGAAAACAGCAGCCGCTTGGTATAGGAATTCTGCAATACCAGCTTCGCCTCCTGTGGCAGTTCCTTTTTCACGGATTTCTGAACAGCCAGAGCCATCAGGAAGAAGTTCAGGATTGCCCATCCGCCTCCGAGCAGGTTGCCAAGTAAAACTGTATAGTCAAATCTGCCAAGCACAACAAAAACGATCTCCATAATGACACTCATGGCCAATACGCCGATCGCAATCCGTTTGCTTTCCAGCTTGACTGCCGGTTCAATCTTGATATTTCTCACCACCAATCAAGTAAAATTCACCTGCGACCACCTCGTCATTTACGCGGCCTGTTCCCGCGCTTCTCGATGGTTTTCCAGAAGCGCCAGAAGTTTACGGCAGCACCGCCCAGTCCGAGAACCAGTGCGGCCACCATAATCCACAGTCCGAGATTCAGCCGATTTCTCAGCCAGTCCGCCGCAAACAGGCATAGAAGCGGCGGAATCACAATCGAAAGTCCGAGCTGCGTCAGCAGTGCAAGATTTTCCATACATTCCTTCAGGATCTGATGCTTGTCCATCATGTCCTCCATCCTTTCTGAAATGCACATAAAATTCACACCTTCTCAGGTTTCTTTCATTATAACAATTCACTTTCAAAACTGCAACCATCTTTTGTATATTTTAACGCTGAATTGCTCACTCATACATGATTTTTCACAAATTTGTTACCAGCAATTCCCCCAAAAATAACCAATTTTGTACCATTCTGCCACCATTCTGCACCAATTTTACCGTTTCTTTTTACCCTATTATGATTTTCCCACGTGCAGGCGCACGCATTTTGCGTGCATTCCCCCTGTCCGTCCTGTATGCCAAAGAGACCGGCTTAACCAAATGATTCCATTTCCTCTTTGAGATGTCCGGTAAATGGCTGCAAAAAAAAGCCTCCCTCAGAGGAGGGAGGTGGATTTGTCCGAAGGACAAAGACGGAGGGAGTATCCTCTTTTGTTCAAGCCTGCACAGCAGTTACGATTGATATGGTGAATTTACTGTTTTGACTCCCTCAGAAGAGGGAGTCTTTGGGTCTGCGATATGGTCAGATTTACCGGTCAAGATTAAAAGACACAATACTTTTCCATATAGGATTCCATCAGCGGCAGAATATCCGCATACTGCGGCTGGCTCTGCAGATATTCATGTACATCCCGCACATCAATCAGGGAATGTACATTGATGCCAAATTCTTCGCCAACCTCCATCACAGCGGTCTTGCCTGCGTTCTGGCCTACCTCACAGCGGTTGACCGAAATAAACATATCGGTTACCTTCACATCGGCTGCGTTAAACAATACCGGCAGGGTTTCACGGATTGCCGTACCTGCGGTGATAACATCCTCAATGATAATGATACGGTCGCCATCCTGGGGCTTATAGCCAACCAGATTGCCGCCTTCGCCATGATCCTTTGCTTCCTTACGGTTGAAGAAAAACGGCTTGTCAATGCCATAATTGCGTGCCAGTGCGCCAGCCACAGAGGTTGCCAGCGGGATACCCTTATATGCCGGGCCAAACATGGCGTCAAAATGATCCCCGATGGTTTCCTTTACCATTGCTGCATAGAACTCACCCAGACGGGAGGACTGCAGACCGGTCTTATAGTTGCCGGTATTGACAAAATACGGTGTATTGCGTCCGCTCTTGGTTACAAAATCGCCAAAACGCAGTACATCTGCGCTCATCATAAATTCAATAAATTCCTTCTTTGCCGGTGTCAGCATGGAAATCATCCTTCCTGATTTTTAGTATGTCCAGTATACCAGAAATCCATGGAAAGGACAAGGAAAAACCGGTGAAATAGGCCGCATAAGCCTGCCATATACCCCAGCATAAAAGAAACAGCCGGCAGTATGCTACCACCGGCTGTGAAAAACAATATGAACTTACTTGTTCGGGTTCTGAATGGTCTTGACGCCATCCGGACCTGCAGAAATGATGATATCGGTTCTGTTCAGGAAGAAGCCGGTTTCCAGAACACCCAGGGTGCCCTTGAGGAATGCTTCCATTGCTGCATAATCCTTGCCGAACTTGGAGTTGGTATACTTGGTATCCAGAATGTAGTTATGGTTGTTGGTCTCGTAGATGGAACCATCCTTATTCATACGGAGGGTCGGCTCAAAGCCTGCTTCTTCCATCTTCTTGACAACATGCTTATAACCAAAGGGCAGTACTTCTACCGGCAGACCAAAATCGCCGATTTCCTCCACCAGCTTTGCGCTGTGGCAAACCCAGATGTTATACTTTGCGCTGGATGCTACAATCTTTTCGCGGAACAGTGCGCCGCCGCCGCCCTTGATGCCATTGAACTGGGGATCAACCTCATCTACGCCATCAATGCAGATATCCAGAACCGGTGCGTCATTGGTGTCCAGCAGCGGGATACCCAGGCTCTTTGCCTGCTCAGTAGAAGCGTCAGAAGTAGATACGCACTGAATCTTCAGACCCTCCTCCTTGACACGCTGACCCAGCTTTTCAATCAGGTAATATGCAGTGGAACCGGTGCCGATACCTACCAGCATACCATCCTTTACATATTTCGCAGCTTCATAGCCCGCCATCTGTTTCTCATTCATGTCATTCACCTCATAATCAAATGTTCAAACCAAATTCTCTCATGTTTGGTAATTCTATTGTAATACAGAGAGATGGTAAAACGCAATAGAAATCCTTGCTTTTTCTATCTCTCTTCCAATAAAGAAAAAAGCCCTCTGCCATTGCAGAGAGCCCTTTTCTCCTGAAACCGCTTATACGTTGGTATGAATGACAGCTACCGGACAGCCATCTGCCGCCGCCTGCGCCAGATCCTCCAGGTCCTCATCCGGCTGCTGCTTTACATCTGCCAGGCCATCTTCCATAATCGCAAACACCTGCGGGCAGGTTTCCTCACACTGTCCGCAGCTGATGCAGCCTTCCCGGTCAACCCATACATGCATATGCCATTCTCCTTTCAGCTATTGCATCCAATCATCTGTAAAATACTTTGCTTGCTGTGCAGCCCTGCCTTACTGATGGTAGGCTGTCCGCTGCGGAATACCATCAGGGTTGGTATGGACTGAATCTGATACAATCCCGCCAGCTGTGGATTTTGCTCCACATTGATTTTACATACCTTGACGGTATCCACCTCCCGGGCAATTTCATCCACAATGGGTGACATGCGCCGGCAGGGTCCACACCATTCCGCCCAGAAATCCACCAGAACCGGCTTGGTTGCATTGAGCACTTCTTCCTTGAAGCTGTCTGTAGTGACAGCTGTGACCTCATTCATCGGACATTCCCTCCTTTGCTCACGGGTTAGGATTTACCGCCGGAGGGAGTTCTATGCAGGGTTTTGTTTCTTGCGCAAAAAACAGGCAGATGCCTTCACATCTGCCTGTAATATATTAGGTTTTGATTTTATCCAGAATCCACTGTACACATCGCTGTGTGGCCTGTCCGTCCTCACAGAAGCCCATTTTCTCATAAAATGCATCCCAATCCTTCTGATACTCCGCATCATCAAAATCCAGAATGTGCTGTACCATTTCCGCATTGGTCTTTGCCAATGGGAACGGGGTTTCATCAATGGGGAAATAGAAATTCCGGTCGGTTTTGTACGCATCAATATCCGTGGCAAACTGGAAGCAGGGACGGCGGGTCAGGGCGAAATCAAACATCAGAGAGGAATAATCCGTAATCACCGCATCACAGGCGGACAGCAGCAGCTGCATGTCATCAAAGGCTGTGGCATCAAAGGTGACCTCATTGTCAAAGGTTAAATCCTTTGCCAGCTGCAT